>NZ_JAOQKC010000016.1:0-621 GCF_025567165.1 Laedolimicola ammoniilytica | reverse complement strand
CTGTTGTTTTGGTTGTTATAAGGGAGAAAAGCCCGGAAATAAGGGGTTTTTCCCGGCAACCGGCTCGGCAACGGGATAGCAACAGGGGGGGGCAACGGGCTGTCATTTTCAGAATGGAAGCTCCATCTGTTCTGTGACCTCCACAAAACCGTCCATCGTTTTTTCAGACGGGTTGCCGGAGTCCGTTGCCGGGTTTTCATGCACCCAGCCCTTTTGTCTGCCATATTCGGAAAACATTCTTGGATTTGGGAAGTAGCGCCAGCCGGAAATGCACTGGTTCATAATCTCGTTGATTTCCCGGATTTCCCATTGCTTCGGCTCGTCAAAAGCATGGTTCAAGGCTTCCTTATAGAGCTGCTTGGAACAGACCATGCTCCCGGTGTACTTATCAAGATACGCCTGTATCATTCCGGCTTTGGTGTCCTCCGGCATAAAATCCCGCTGGTGTTCTTTGAGATACCGCTGCATGGCGGGGCTGAAAGCCAGCTTGAACCTGCCGCTTCGGTAAATCTCCATCGCTTCTGCCCACATCTGCTCGATATAGGCTCTGGAAGCAGCTTCGTCCTCCAAAATGTGAACCTCGGCTTGCTCCGGGTACACCATGACGGGGATAAAGCGGCG
>NZ_JAOQKC010000015.1:0-84447 GCF_025567165.1 Laedolimicola ammoniilytica | reverse complement strand
CAGGAAAAAGCAAGAAAAAGAAACCCCCACCCCTCAAGAATGAGGGGCAGGGGAGTTGAATAGGCGAAGCCTATTTTTTATTGTCCAAATATAGGATTGACGGGTTGGCGTATGAAAACCGGCATGATCAGCAGGCTGTTGGAAACGTACATTGTATACACGATGTGCCTGTATTTGTCATCTTTTGAAAGAAAATTAGTGAAAATCAGGAAAAATAAATTTGTCAAGCATGGAAGAGTATGTTATACTAAGTGAGTTGAATAAAACAGAACATTTGTACGGGGTAAAGCATGAAGGACAAAAGAAAAAAAGTGGTGGCCATTCTGTGGCTGCTGGCGATTGTGGCATTAAACTCATATGTGTTATGGAAAAACGGGAAAAATCTGGTGAACGCGGATGATTCCTCGGAGCTGGTGCTGGCCAGCCTGCTTTCCGGAGGAAACGGCTTTATCAGCAGAGGCTGGGTCTATTCCTCGGAACTGCGGGTTCTGAATACCCAGTGGATCCGGGCCCTGCTGTTCCGGTTTACGAACAGCTGGACAGCTGTGCGTGTTGTGGGCAACCTGGTGCTGGATGGATGGCTTCTGGTCGCTTATCGGTTTTTCGTGGGGCAGCTGACGGAGAAGAAGAACTGGTTCTGGTATACCGCGCCCTTTCTGCTGCTTCCCTTCAGCCATGAAGCCTTTTATGTGATGGGGGAGATGGGATATTACATACCGCATCTTGCGATTTCGTTTACGATTCTGGGTCTGTGGCTGTACCTGTACCGGGGAAAGACACACAGAAAGACAGCCCATCTGCTCCTGTGCGCGCTGACTTTTGTGTCCTGCCTGGGCGGCATCCGTCAGCTGACTGTGACGCTGATGCCCATGTGGCTGGCTGTGCTCTGCCTGGTATTCCGGCATTCCAGGAAGCTTGGGACGCCACGGGAGTTTTTCCTGAAATACAGTTATCTGTGGACCAGCAGTCTGGCGGGTGTGGCCGGATATTTGGTCAACAATAAAATCCTGTCCCGCATCTTCTTATTTGATACGTATTCCAGGCTGGTGCTGGTACAGCCTACCTTTGACCGCCTGCAGGTGGTGCTGCGGACGCTTCTGAATACCTTCGGCTATTCGGAGGACGGAGTTCCGGATACACCGCTGTTTTCCGGAAAAGGCCTCTTTTTTGTACTTTCCCTGTGTTTTATGGCGTTGCTTCTGATTCTGGTGATACAGATCTGGAAGCGTGGCAGGGAGCTTTCCCTTCCGGCAGAATTTCTGCTGCTGTTCAGCATCTACGGCTTCGGTATCGTATTTTTACTGTACGTATTTACAGATATGTCCATTACCACCCGGTACTATGCCCTCAGTCTGATGATGTTCGTACCGCTTTTGATTGTATTTTATCAGGAGGCGGATTTGTCTAAGGGAGTGAAGCAGCTGTTTCTGACGGCCACGGCAGTTCTGCTCTGTGTTCTGGGTGTCGCGGAGTACCACTCCTGCCTGACGTCGGAACTGAATGAGGGCAGGATGGCGAGTGTGGCCTGGCTGGAGCAGGAGGGTTATACCCTGGGATATTCCAGTTTCTGGAACGCCAATGTGCTGACAGAGCTGTCTGACGGTCAGATCGAGATGGTTCCGCTGACGGAAGGGCGGGACGGTGCGCCCGGCCTGTATCCGTGGCTGGTGAAGCTGGACAACCTGTTCCCGGACGAGAAACGGGGACCGGTATTTTTACTGCTCTATGTCCATGAAACGGATCGGTATGAAAATCTGACCGCAGGCCGGACACCAGTTTATGAGGATGATAATTATTACATATACAGCTATGAGACAGCAGGGGAATTCTTAACATTATTAAATCAGGAGTGAACAACATGGCAAATACGACAACCTACGATGCAGGCAGTATTTCGGTCCTGGAGGGACTGGAGGCAGTGCGCAAAAGACCCGGTATGTATATCGGAAGCGTGTCCCGCAAAGGCCTGAACCATCTGATCTACGAGATTGTGGACAATTCCGTGGACGAGCATCTGGCAGGCTTCTGTTCGAAAATCAATGTATTTCTGGAGAAGGACGGATCCTGTACTGTGACGGACAATGGACGTGGCATCCCGGTGGACATGCATGCCAAGGGCGTATCCGCGGAGCGTCTGGTATTCACGACCCTGCATGCGGGTGGAAAGTTCGATGACTCTGTATACAAGACCAGCGGCGGTCTCCATGGTGTGGGATCCTCTGTTGTCAACGCCCTTTCTACCTATCTGGATATCGAAATCAGCCGGGACGGTTACGTACATCATGATCATTACGAGCGGGGTATCCCCACCATTGAACTGGAGGAAGGTCTGCTTCCGAAGCTTCGCCGCACCCGTGAGACCGGTACGAAGATTAATTTCCTGCCGGATCCGGAGATCTTTGAGAAGACCCGTTTCCAGGCGGAGGAGGTCAAGAGCCGACTTCATGAGACCGCCTACCTGAACCCGGATTTGACCATCATCTTTGAGGATCGCAGAGGCGACGAGATCGAGCATGTGGAGTACCATGAGGAAAATGGCATCATTGGTTTCGTAGAGGATTTGAATAAGAATAAAGAGACCGTCCATGAGGTCATTTATTTCAAGGGCGAGTCCGAAGGCATCGTGGTCGAAGGCGCATTCCAGTACGTGAACGAGTTCCATGAAAATGTCCTGGGTTTCTGCAACAATATTTACAATGCCGAGGGTGGTACTCATCTGACCGGCTTTAAAACCATCTTTACCACGGTCATCAATAACTATGCCAGAGAATTGGGCATCCTGAAGGAGAAGGACGCGAATTTCACCGGTGCCGATGTGCGCAACGGCATGACTGCGGTCATCTCCATCAAACATCCGGCTCCACGTTTCGAGGGCCAGACCAAGACCAAGCTGGACAACCAGGATGCTTCCAGGGCTACAGCCAAGGTCACAGGAGACGAAATTGTCCGCTATTTCGATCGGAATCTGGAGACTCTGAAAAGTGTGATTGGCTGCGCCGAAAAAGCGGCGAAGATTCGTAAGACCGAGGAACGTGCCAAGACGAACCTCCTGACCAGGCAGAAATATTCCTTTGACTCCAATGGCAAGCTGGCGAACTGTGAGAGCCGGGATGCTTCCAAATGTGAGATTTTCATCGTGGAGGGAGATTCCGCAGGCGGATCCGCCAAGACAGCCCGGAATCGGAATTTCCAGGCGATCCTGCCAATACGAGGCAAGATTCTGAACGTGGAGAAGGCCAGCATTGACAAGGTTCTGGCCAACGCGGAGATTAAGACCATGATCAATGCCTTTGGCTGCGGTTTTTCCGAGGGCTATGGCAACGATTTCGATATTACCAAGCTGCGCTACGACAAGATCATCATTATGGCCGATGCGGACGTGGATGGCGCGCATATTTCCACCCTGCTGCTGACTCTGTTTTACCGGTTCATGCCCGAACTGATTTACGAGGGACATGTCTATATTGCCATGCCGCCCCTCTACAAGGCCATGCCGGCCAGGGGACAGGAGGAGTACCTGTATGACGATAAGGCCCTGGAGCAGTACCGGAAGCGTCACAAGGGCAGCTTTACCCTGCAGCGCTACAAGGGCTTAGGTGAAATGGACGCGGAGCAGCTCTGGGAGACGACTCTGAACCCGGCGACACGTATCTTAAAGCGTATCGAGATCGAGGACGCCCGTATGGCCTCCAGCGTTACCGAGATGCTGATGGGCACGGAAGTACCGCCGAGACGGGCGTTTATCTACGAGCACGCCCGCGACGCGGAGCTGGACGTCTAAAGGGAGGATATTATGGAAGAACAGATTATACGCACGGAATATTCGGACCTCATGCAGAAGTCCTACATTGACTATGCCATGAGCGTCATCATTGCCCGGGCTCTGCCGGATGTGCGGGACGGCCTGAAACCGGTACAGCGCAGAACCCTCTACGATATGTATGAGCTGGGCATCCGTTATGACCGTCCCTACCGGAAATGCGCCCGTATCGTGGGCGATACCATGGGTAAATACCATCCCCACGGGGACAGCTCCATTTACGAGGCTCTGGTAGTCATGTCCCAGGATTTTAAAAAGGGAATGCCTCTGGTGGACGGACACGGCAATTTCGGCTCCATCGAGGGCGACGGCGCCGCAGCTATGCGATATACGGAGGCCAGACTCCAGAAGGTGACCCAGGAGACCTTTCTGGCGGATTTGGATAAAGACGTGGTAGATTTTGTACCGAACTTCGATGAGACAGAGAAGGAACCCAGCGTCCTGCCGGTCCGTCTGCCAAATCTTCTGGTCAATGGTTCCGACGGTATCGCAGTCGGCATGGCCACCAGTATACCGCCCCACAACCTGGGAGAGGTGATTGACGCGGCCAAGGCTTATCTGAAAAACCCGGAGATATCCACGGAGAAGCTGCTGGAGCTGATGCCGGGACCGGATTTCCCCACAGGAGGCATTATCGTCAATAAGGATGAACTCCCGGCCATTTACGAGAGCGGAACGGGCAAGATCAAGATCCGCGGTAAGGTAAAGGTGGAGAAGCTGAAAGGTGGCAGGGAGCAGCTGGTGATCACAGAGATCCCCTATCCGATGATCGGCGCCAATATTGCCAAATTTCTGAACGACGTGGCAGGTCTTGTGGAGAGCAAGAAAGCACCGGAGATTACCGATATTTCCAATCAGTCCTCCAAAGAAGGAATTCGGATTGTCCTGGAGCTGAAAAAGGGCGCAGATACCGAGAACCTGAAAAATATGCTCTATAAAAAGACCCGTCTGGAGGATACCTTTGGCGTAAATATGCTGGCGGTTGCCGACGGAAAGCCGGAGACCTTAAGCATCCGCCAGATTCTGGAGCATTACATCGAATTCCAGTACGAGCTGACCACCCGGAAATACCGGACACTGCTGACGAAAGAGCAGGAGAAGCGGGAAATTCAGGAAGGCCTCATCAAAGCCTGCGAGGTCATTGACCTGATCATCGAGATCCTGCGGGGCAGTAAGAATATCAAGGACGCCAAGGCCTGTCTGACCGTGGGTGTCACTGACGGCATCCGTTTTAAATCCGAGGCGGCGAAAAAGCGTGCGGCCAGGCTTCGGTTCACCGAGCGCCAGGCCCAGGCTATCCTGGAGATGCGTCTGTACCGACTGATTGGTCTGGAGATCCAGGCTCTGATGGAGGAAAATCAGAAGACTCTGAAGAACATCGCGGAGTATGAGGATATTCTGGAAAATCATTCCAGCATGACCCGCGTGATTCTCCGGGAGATGGATGCCATCAAAAAGGCTTATGCCCGTTCCAGACGGACAGCCATCGAGAATGCGGAAGCTATCATATATGAAGAGAAGAAGATCGAGGAAATGCCGGTCATGTTCCTGATGGATCGCTTCGGCTACGCCAAGACCATTGATATGTCTGTCTACGACCGTAATAAGGAAGCGGCAGACAATGAAAATAAATATGTATTTTCCTGCATGAATACGGGTAAAATATGCATATTTACAGATACCGGAAAGCAGCACACCGTGAAGGTACAGGAGCTGCCCTTCGGAAAATTCCGGGACAAGGGCGTGCCCATCGACAACTTTGGCAACTTCTCAAGCTCCGAGGAACAGATTGTGGGCATCGGCAGCATGGAGGCTCTGAAGCATCAGAAGCTGCTGTTCGGTACCCGTCAGGGCATGCTGAAAATTGTGGACGGTACTGAATTTGAGACCAAGATGCGGACCATGGCGGCCACAAAGCTGAACGAGGGCGACGAGCTCCTGCGGGTGACAGTCACAGATGGAACCGAACAGGTGGTACTGCAGAGCCGGGACGGCTATTTCCTGCGCTTTGATGTGTCGGAGATTCCAGAGAAGAAAAAAGGCGCGGCAGGCGTCCGGGGTATGCGTCTCGCAGAAAAGGACGCGCTGGAAGCCATTCATCTGTACCATACAGGGCAGGAAGAAAGCGTCGAATATAAGGATAAACAGCTTGTATTAAATAAATTAAAGGCCGGAAGCCGGGATACCAAAGGGGTAAAAGTCCGGGTATAAGGCAAAAACGCGGAAAAAAGGCCGGCATCTGGCGCCGATTCCGCACGAGGAGGAATGGTTATGAAGATTCTGGTTACGCTGCCTCTGAACGAGAGACAGAAAGAGCGTCTGGAGATGAATTTCCGTCATCTGAAATTCTGTTACTGCCTGAAAAAAGACGTGACAGAAGAAGTCATCCGGGACGCGGAGGTCATCCTGGGAAATGTGGATCCTGCGCTTTTGAAGTATGCGGAGGAGCTGAAATGGCTGCAGCTTAATAACGCCGGAACGGAAGGCTTCTGCGACGGCGCATTGCCGAAGGAGGCGGTGCTGACCAATGCCACCGGCGCTTACGGTCTGGCCATCTCCGAACATATGATAGGCGTTCTCTTTGAGCTTCAGAAAAAGTTAAACCTGTATGCCCGGAACCAGCGGGAGCATGTCTGGAAGAGCGAGGGACATGTGCATGTGATACAGGGAAGCCGGGTGCTGGTCATCGGTATGGGAGACATTGGAACCATGTTCGCCCAGAAGATGAAGGCCCTGGGCTGTCGTACCGTGGGCATCAAGCGCCACGAGGGCCGCAAGCCCGAGGGCGTGGACGATCTCTACACTCTGGAGCGCCTGGAACGGGAGCTTCCCAAGGCCGATATCGTAGCCATGAGCCTGCCGGGCAATCAGGATACCTACCATATGATGAACGCGGAGCGCCTGGCGCTGATGAAAGAGAACGCCGTCCTCATCAATGTGGGCCGCGGCATCACTGTAGATACTGACGCATTGGTGCAGGCCCTGCAGGAAAAGCGCATCGCCGGAGCATGCCTGGACGTAACCGATCCGGAGCCTCTGCCCGCCGATCACCCTCTCTGGGATATGGAAAATGTCATCCTGACCCCCCACATCTCCGGCGGCTACGCCCTCCCCGAGACCCTGGAACAGATCCTGACCATCTGTATCGAGAATCTGGAGTGTTATATGGTGAAGCGGCCCCTGAGGAACATCATTGATTTCAAAACCGGTTACTGCGAATAGGCAGAAAGGTTCATAGCGCTGTTCTGCAAAAGGTTTTGCTGTGAACGGTAGGTGTTGAATTATAAGTAAATTTATGTTATCATTTTTGATAAATATGGAATTCATATTACTGAGAACGGAGTGAACAGTAGAGAATTCATACGAATGAAAATACAAACAGAAACGAGGAAGCGTTATGGAAAACGAGGCTACGAGCAAAAATTTTATTGAGCAGGCCATAGAGAAGGATCTTGCGGAGGGCGTATACGATACCGTCCACACCCGTTTCCCGCCGGAGCCCAACGGTTACCTGCATATCGGACATGCCAAGTCCATCCTGTTGAACTACGGACTGGCTCAGAAATACCACGGCAAATTCAACATGCGTTTTGACGATACGAACCCGACAAAAGAGAAAACCGAGTTCGTAGAGTCCATTTTAGCGGATATCAAGTGGCTGGGCGCAGACTGGGAAGATCGTTTGTACTTTGCTTCTAACTACTTTGACCAGATGTATGAAGCAGCTGTAAAACTGATTAAGAAGGGAAAGGCATTCGTTTGCGATCTGACAGCGGAGGAGATGCGTGAATATCGTGGAACCCTGACCGAGCCAGGCAAGGAGAGTCCCTATCGGAACCGGAGCATCGAGGAAAACCTGAGGCTCTTTGAGGAGATGAAAGCGGGCAAGTACGCGGACGGAGAGAAGGTGCTGCGTGCCAGGATCGACATGGCCTCCCCGAATATGAACATGCGCGACCCGATCATTTACCGTGTGGCACATATCAGCCATCACAACACCGGAGACAAATGGTGTATCTACCCGATGTACGATTTCGCGCATCCCATCGAGGACGCTATCGAGGGTATCACTCATTCCATCTGTACCCTGGAGTTTGAGGATCACAGACCGCTGTACGACTGGGTTGTACGGGAACTGGAATACCCGCATCCGCCCAGACAGATCGAGTTCGCGAAGATGTACCTGACCAACGTGGTCACAGGCAAGCGATACATTAAAAAGCTGGTAGAGGAAGGCATCGTAGACGGCTGGGACGATCCCCGTCTGGTATCTATCGCAGCGCTCCGCCGCCGCGGTTTCACGCCGGAGTCCATCAAAATGTTCGTAGATCTCTGCGGCGTATCCAAGAGCCAATCTTCCGTAGACTATGCGATGCTGGAGTACTGTATCCGCGAGGATCTGAAGCTGAAGAAGCCGCGTCTGATGGCAGTTCTCGACCCGATTAAACTGGTGATCGACAACTATCCGGAAGGCCAGGTCGAGTATCTGGACGCAGCCAACAACCTGGAAAATGAGGAGCTTGGCAGCCGTAAGATTCCCTTCTGCCGGGAGCTCTACATTGAGCGCGACGATTTTATGGAGGAGCCGCCGAAGAAGTATTTCCGCCTCTTCCCAGGAAACGAGGTGCGCCTGATGCACGCTTACTTTGTAAAATGTGAGAGCTTTGTCAAGGACGAGAATGGCAAGGTCATCGAGGTACATTGCACCTACGATCCGGAGACGAAGGCAGGAAGCGGCTTCACCGGCCGTAAGGTGAAGGGAACCATCCACTGGGTACCGGCTCCCTACGCCATCGACGCAGAGGTTCGTCTGTATGAGAACATCATCGACGAGGAAAAGGGCGTATACAATGAGGATGGCAGTCTGAACCTGAATCCCAACTCCCTGACCGTGGTAGAGCATGCGTACCTGGAGCCAGGCTTCGAGGGCGCTAAGGCCTTTGACAGCTTCCAGTTTGTAAGAAACGGCTTCTTCTGTGTGGACTACAAGGATTCTACTCCGGAAAAAATGGTATTTAACCGAATTGTATCCCTGAAGAGCTCCTTTAAGCTTCCGAAGGCATAAGAGACCGATGCGAGAACTGACGATAAGCCTGAACGCAAAGGCAGAAACGCCTTTGTACGAACAGATTTACCATTATATCAAACAGGATATCCAGGAACATAAGATCCTGGCTGGAGAGAAGCTTCCCTCCAGCCGGGCTCTTTCTCGTTATCTGGAAGTAAGCCGCAGCACTGTGGATCTGGCTTATGATCAGCTGCTGTCGGAAGGGTATGTGGAGTCTGTTCCCTGCAAGGGCTATTATGCCTGCCGGATTGAAGGGCTGTATCATCTGAAGACCGGGGAGGACGGAGGGGAAATCGCGCCAAAGACCGAAGAAAAACACTGGAAATACGACTTTACGCCCAACGGCATCGATCTGGACAGCTTTCCCTATGGCGTATGGCGTAAGATCACAAGAAATGTGCTACTGGATGATCGGAAGGAGCTGTTCCAGCTGGGGGATCCCAAGGGCGAGTGGGAGCTCCGGGAGACCATCAGCCGGTACCTTCACCAGGCCCGGGGCGTCAACTGCCGTCCGGAGCAGGTTGTGCTGGGAGCGGGAAACGACTATCTGATGATGCTGATATCCGCGATTCTGGGAAAACGAAGGCTGGCCATGGAGAGCCCCACCTACAAGCATGCTTACGGGATATTCGAAAAAATGGGATTTCAGCTCTGTACCGTGCCTGTGGACGCCTCTGGCATGCGGGTGGAGGAGCTGACCGCGTCCGGCGCGGATGTGGCTTACGTCATGCCCTCCCATCAGTATCCCCTCGGTATCGTGATGCCCATCAAACGGCGTCTGGAGCTCCTGAAATGGGCTGCGGAAAAGCCGGAACGCTATCTCATCGAGGACGATTACGACAGCGAATTCCGTTATCGCGGCAAGCCGATTCCCGCATTGCAGGGCGTGGATCGGACAGGGAAAGTCATTTACATCGGAACCTTCTCCAAATCCATCGCGCCTGCCATCCGAATCAGCTACCTGGTGCTGCCGGAGCCGCTTCTCGCGACCTGCGAACCGGAGCTTCAGCGGTTTTCCTCCACGGTATCCCGTATCGATCAGATGATCCTGAACAGCTTCCTTAAAGAAGGCCACTACGAACGTCATCTGAACCGGATGCGCGCCATCTACGGCCATAAGCAGGAGATTCTCGTGGATGAGCTGAAACAGCTGTCTGGGGTCTGCACCATCCGCGGAGAAGACGCCGGCGTCCATCTGCTGCTGGAATTTTCCGATGACTGGACCGAAGCGGAGCTCATCCGCCGTGCGGAAGCTGTGCATATCCGGGTGTATCCCCTGTCCGAGTACAGTATCGACGGTGCAGACAGTGGGGCGGGGCAGGGCGCGACAATCCTTCTGGGCTATGCCACCATGACGGAGGAGGAGCTGGCGCAGGCAGCCCGGAGCCTGACAGAGGTGTGGCGATAAAAAATAAGTACTTGACATCTTCGCTCGTAAAGGTTTAGAATAATCCTTGATATGACAAATGCAACGAAGGTGCACAGTAACCTTTCTTCTTCTTTCAGAGAGAGACCGTCAGCGGCTGTGAGCGGGCTTAAGTTCAGAAGAGAGTGCGAAATTCCCACCGGAGCAGCATCGCTGAAGAACTTTGGTAGGCGATGACGCAGCCTGCACGTTACGCAGAAGATGAGAGCCTGTCCGATAAATGAAGAGACAGGAATCAGGGTGGTACCGCGGAATATATGCTCCGTCCCTACTGTGTAGGGATGGAGCTTTTTTTGCGCGTTCGCATTGAGAAGGGCAGGCAGTTTCAAAAGCAGGCAGTTGGGTGCTTGCACACAAATGTCTGTTTTTGAAATTGCCTATGCGGCGAAAGCCGCGAGTTTCAGAAGGCGATAGCTTTCTGAAACTGCCCTGGAGTATACGTCCCTTAAAAACCAACAATCAGGAAAGGTGAGAACAATGAAGGAAAAACTGCAGAAAATCCGGGAAAATGCCATTGCGCAGATTCGGGAAGCAAAGAATCTGAACACACTGAATGACGCTCGCGTGGCGATTCTCGGCAAAAAAGGTGAACTGACCAACGTATTGAAGAGTATGAAGGACGTGGCTCCTGAGGACAGACCGAAGGTAGGCCAGCTGGTCAATGAGACTCGTGAAGAGATTGAAAGGGTTCTGGAAGAAGCCAAGGCAAAGATGGAAGCCATGGTTCGTGAGGAGAAGCTGAAGGCAGAAATCATCGACGTAACCCTTCCTGCGAAGAAGAACAACGTAGGCCATCGTCATCCGAACACCATCGCCCTGGAAGAGGTAGAACGTATCTTTGTCGGCATGGGCTACGAGGTAGTGGAAGGACCCGAGATCGAGTATGACCTTTACAATTTTGAAAAATTGAATATTCCGGAAGGACACCCGGCCAAGGACGAGCAGGATACCTTCTATATCAATAAAAACATTGTACTGCGTACCCAGACATCCCCGTGCCAGGCCCGTGTCATGGAGCAGGGCAAGCTGCCCATCCGTATGATCGCTCCGGGACGCGTGTTCCGTTCCGATGAGGTGGACGCGACTCATTCTCCATCGTTCCATCAGATCGAGGGTCTGGTTGTGGACAAGAACATCACATTTGCAGACCTGAAGGGGACTCTGGAGGAGTTCGCGAAAGAGATGTTCGGCGCGGAGACGAAGACCAAGTTCCGTCCCCATCATTTCCCATTCACAGAGCCCAGTGCCGAGGTAGATGTAAGTTGCTTCAAATGCGGCGGCAAGGGCTGCCGTTTCTGCAAGGGCAGCGGCTGGATCGAGATCCTGGGCTGCGGTATGGTACATCCCCATGTACTGGAGATGTGTGGGATCGATCCCAACGAGTATACCGGCTTTGCCTTTGGCGTAGGTCTGGAGAGAATTGCGCTGCTGAAGTATGAGATTGATGACATGAGACTGCTGTATGAGAACGATATTCGGTTCCTGAAACAGTTTTGATAGCAGTGAGCCGTGCTGGTTCGTTTTCTCGAGCGTAGCACGAGGAGCGTACGTGATAGAAAGAGAGGAGAATAAAAATGGATACATCTTTATCATGGATTAAAGCATATGTGCCCGATCTGGATGTGACGGCCCAGGAATATACCGACGCAATGACGCTTTCCGGAACCAAGGTCGAGGGCTTCACCAAGCTGGATGCCGACCTGGAAAATATCATCATTGGACAGATTGTAAAGATTGAGCAGCATCCGGATGCGGATAAGCTGGTAGTATGCCAGGTCAATATTGGAGAGTCAGAGCCGGTTCAGATCGTTACAGGCGCTCCAAATGTCAAAGAAGGACAGAAGGTTCCGGTAGTTCTGGACGGCGGCCGCGTGGCTGGCGGACATGACGGCAAGATGACCCCGGGCGGAATCAAGATTAAGAAGGGCAAGCTTCGCGGCGTGGAGTCCAACGGTATGATGTGCTCCATCGAGGAGTTGGGTCAGAGTCGTGAAATGTACCCGGAGGCCCCGGAGTACGGCATCTACATCTTCTCGGACGACGCTGTGGTAGGCGAGAGCGCTATCCACGCCCTGGGTCTGGATGACGTAGTATTTGAGTACGAGATTACTTCTAACCGGGTGGACTGCTATAGCGTTATCGGTATTGCTCGTGAGGCAGCCGCTACCTTCCGCAAAAAATTCGTACCGCCTGTGGTAACCGTAAAGGGTTCCGGCGGAGATGTAAATGACTATATTAAAGTAGATGTAAAGGACGCAGATCTCTGCCCCCGTTACTGCGCGAGAGTCGTAAAGAACATCAAGCTGGCTCCGTCACCCAAGTGGATGCAGCGCAGACTGGCAGTCAATGGTATCCGCCCGATTAACAACATCGTCGATATCACCAACTATGTCATGGAAGAGTATGGTCAGCCCATGCACGCTTACGACCTGGACACCATTGCCGGTCATCAGATTCTGGTACGCCGCGCCGATGAGGGTGAGAAGTTCGTGACTCTGGACGGCCAGGAGCGTACTATGGATGAAAATGTCCTGATGATCTGTGACGGCGAGAAAGCAGTTGGCATCGCAGGTATCATGGGCGGCGAGAATTCTATGATTACCGATAATGTAAAGACTATGCTGTTCGAGGCAGCCTGCTTCGACGGCGTGAACATTCGTCTTTCCGCAAAGCGTATCGGACTTCGTACAGATGCTTCCGGTAAGTTCGAAAAGGGACTGGATCCGAACAATGCCCAGGCAGCCATCGACCGTGCCTGCCAGCTTATCGAGGAGCTTGGGGCCGGCGAAGTGGTAGACGGCATGGTAGATGTATACAACGGAAAGAGCGAGCCCTCCAGAGTCGAGTTTGACGCAGACAAGATCAACGCCCTGCTGGGAACCGATCTGACCAAGGAGCAGATGCTGGATTACCTGAAGCTGGTAGAACTGGATTACGATGAGAAGACCAACGAGATTGTAGCGCCCACCTTCCGTCAGGATATTCACCGTCTGGCAGATGTGGCCGAGGAGGTAGCGCGTTTCTTCGGTTATGACAATATCCCAACCACTCTTCCGAGAGGAGAGGCAACCACCGGCAAGCTTCCGTTCAAGCTCCGTGTGGAAGCAGTGGCAAGAGATATCGCGGAATTCTGCGGCTTCTCCCAGGGCATGACCTATTCCTTTGAAAGCCCGAAGGTATTTGATAAGCTGCTTCTGAATGCCGATGATCCCATGCGTCAGGCCATCAAGATCTCCAATCCACTGGGCGAGGACTTCAGTATCATGCGTACTACATCCATGAATGGCATGCTGACCTCCCTGGCTACCAACTACAACCGCAGAAATAAGAATGTACGCCTTTATGAGCTGGGCAACATCTATATCGCAAAGGAGCTGCCGCTTAGTGAACTTCCGGACGAGCGTATGCAGTTCACGCTGGGTATGTATGGCGACGGCGATTTCTACAATATGAAGGGCGTTGTTGAGGAGTTCCTGGAGAAGCTTGGTATGCGTGATCGTGTACATTACGATCCGAAGGCTGGCAAGAACTACCTGCACCCGGGTCGTCAGGCGAACATCTGCTACGATGAGAAGCTGATTGGATACCTGGGCGAGGTTCATCCGGTGGTTGCGGACAACTACGGCATCGGTGAGCGCGCTTATGTGGCAGTTCTGGATATGCCGGTGGTAACCGAGATGGCTACTTTCGACCGCAAGTACGAGGGAATCGCCAAGTTCCCGGCGGTAACCCGTGACATTTCCATGGTAATCCCGAAGAACGTTCTGGCTGGCCAGATCGAGGAAGTCATCGAGCAGAAGGGTGGCAGCCATCTGGAGAGCTTCAAGCTGTTCGATATCTACGAGGGAAGCCAGATTAAGGACGGCTACAAGTCCGTGGCTTACTCAATCGTATTCCGTGGCAAGGACAAGACCCTGGAGGAGAGCGATATCTCCGCAGCCATGAAGCGGATCCTGAAGGGCCTGGAGGGCCTGAACGCCGAGCTTCGTCAGTAAGCTGAATCTGTAAAAAATTACAGGACATGGATTCCCGGAAAATGGGGGCCGTGTCCTGTTTTGTGCTGACAGGATGGACTCGGCGTGGTATAATAAATGTATCTATACCAACCTGTTTATATGATTGGCGCAAGCTGTTTGGGAATATAGAGTTATTACAGATTTATTGTGGAAAATAAAACAAATTCAGGAGGAAATATTTATGCGGATTGGTATCGTGGGAGCAGGCATGACTGTGCCATGGTTTCTGGAGGCGGCGAAGCTGATTCCGGAGATGGAAGTGCGGGCTTTATATGTGCGGAAGGAAGAAAAACGGCAGGAACTATGCGAGAAATATCAGGTTCCGGTGGCTTATGACAGCTACGAAAAGCTGCTGGCCGATGCGTCGATTGATGTGCTGTATCTTCCGGTTCCCAATCATCTGCATTACAGCTTCGCAAAGCAGGCCCTGGATGCAGGCAAGCATGTGATTCTGGAAAAGCCCTTTACTGTGACTTACGCAGAGGCGAAGGAGCTGGCTGATCTGGCCCGGGCAAAGGGACTGATTCTTTTTGAAGCTATCACCAACCAGTATAATCCCAATTATGATAAGGTACGGGAGCTGTTGCCTGGCGTGGGCGATGTAAAAATCGTACAACTGAATTATTCCCAGTATTCCAGCCGGTATGAGGCTTTCAAGCAGGGGCAGATTGCGCCGGTATTTGATCCGAAAAAGGCAGGCGGCGCGCTGATGGACCTGAATGTATACAATATTCATTTTGTGGCAGGACTATTTGGTGAGCCGAAGGCGGTGCATTATTATCCAAACATGGAAAAAGGCGTGGATACCTCCGGCATTTTGGTTCTGGAATATCCGACGTTCCAGTGTGTCTGCATTGCCGCCAAGGACTGCGGCGCGCCGCTGTCGGTGAATATTGAGGGCGATAAGGGGTGTATCTTCAGTCATTCCAATTCCGGTCGCTTCGAGGAATTCCATTATCAGGAAAATAAGCAGGAACCGGTACATTACGAGCTGGCCCGCAGAGACTGTATTTTTGTGGAGGAGCTGCAGGCCTTTACCGATTACTATGTGGGTAACGACCGGGTGGAGCTGGAAAAGCGTCTGGAGCACAGTCTGCTTGTTATGAAAATTTTGGACGCGGCCCGTCAGAAATGATCCGGAGCGGGGAGGAGCAACATGTTTTATTCCATTCACAATAAAGAGATCCGGGAAATCAGTCTGGAACAGCTGGATTTTCACGACATTTGTGTGGGGTATCTGACCCTGGATGAATTGAAAAGCTGTTATCAGGATCTGGGACTTTCCGAGGTGGCAGTCAAGGACTGTATGACAGATTTTACCCATTTCCGGACCAGTATGGATGTATATGATGAGTTCAGTTTCGGTATGATCAATATCGTGGATATCCTGAACTTAAGTACCAGACGCAACCGCATCGGTTTTTTCATCAAGAAAAATCTCTTCGTGGTGGTGAAAATCATCGACAAGGAAGACAGCATCCGACAGATGTTTCTGGACGCCATCGGACGGTTCCGGCAGAACGCCACCATGGAAAAAGTGATTTACGGCGTGCTGGAGCGTCTTCTGTCCAGTGGCAACCGAGGGCTTGTTATGACCGAGCGTCAGATCATCGCCATGGAGCGGGAAGTGGTCAACGGCAAGGTGGATCCGGAGCTAAATACAGAGATCTTCGATCTGCGGAACCGGCTTTCCACGTTGAAAAACTATTATGAGCAGCTCATCGACATCGGAGAATCCCTGCAGGAGAATGAAAACGATCTGTTTGAAGAAGAAGATCTGCGTTACTTTAAGATCTTCACCGACAAATCCGAGCGTCTGAGCAACAATACACAGCTGCTTTGTGACAACCTGATACACCTCAGGGAGGCCATGGATGCCACCCTGAACTATAATCTGAACAATACCATGAAGCTGTTCACCATGGTGACCATCATTTTCCAGCCGCTGACGCTGATCGTGGGCTGGTACGGTATGAACTTCAAGTATATGCCGGAGCTTGGATGGAAGTTCGGGTATCTGTACGTGATTGTGCTGAGCATCGTTGTGGTAGGTGTGATCTTGTATTGGTTTAAAAAGAGAAAGTTCTAAAAGATAAAAGGGTATAAAAGACTGCGGAAGCAGTTTAAAATATGAAATGGCATTTATTATATGGTTTGCAGATAACAGGGAAACGCGAAAAGATCTGTAAGATTGTATCATATAAATATATTCAAAGGATAGGAAACATAACATGAAAACAAGCGATTTTTACTATGATTTACCCCAGGAGCTGATAGCCCAGGATCCGCTGGAGGACCGTAGCAGCTCCCGGCTTATGGTACTGGATAAGAAAACCGGAAACGTAGAGCATAAAATCTTCCGCGACATCATCGACTATCTGAACCCGGGCGACTGCCTGGTGGTCAATAATACAAAGGTCATTCCGGCCCGCCTCTTAGGCGTCAAAGAAGACACCGGCGCGCACATCGAAGTGCTGCTTCTGAAACGCAAGGCAGACAATGTCTGGGAAACCCTGGTAAAGCCTGGAAAGAAAGCCAGACCCGGCGCGCGCATCGACTTCGGCGGCGGCCTGTTGAAGGCAGAAGTCATCGATGTGGTAGACGAGGGAAACCGCCTGATCCGCTTCGAGTATGAAGGTATCTTCGAGGAGATTCTGGACCAGCTTGGCCAGATGCCCCTGCCGCCCTACATCACGCATCAGCTGAAGGACAAGAACCGCTACCAGACCGTCTACGCCAAGCACGATGGCTCCGCCGCGGCACCCACCGCAGGTCTTCATTTCACCCCGGATCTGTTGCAGCAGATTCAGGCCAAAGGCGTAAAGCTGGCCCATGTCACTCTGCATGTGGGACTTGGCACCTTCCGTCCGGTGAAAGTAGATGATGTGACCCAGCACCACATGCATTCTGAATTCTACATGGTAGAAGAAGACCAGGCCAAACTCATCAACGACACCAAAGCCGCCGGAGGCCGCGTCATCTGTGTCGGCACCACCAGCTGCCGTACCCTGGAATCCGCCACCGACGAAAACGGCATCCTGAAAGCAGGAAGCGGCTGGACCGAGATCTTCATCTACCCGGGATACAAATTTAAGATCATGGACGCCCTGATCACCAACTTCCACCTGCCGGAGTCCACCCTGCTGATGCTGGTATCCGCGTTCGCGGATAAAGAGAAGATTATGAAGGCATACGAGGAGGCAGTGAGAGAGCACTATCGGTTCTTCAGTTTCGGCGACGCCATGTTCATAAAATAATATCCAAAACGTACATTTGTAATCAAACGGAATTGCCGCGCGCAGCGCCGAAAATCCCAAACCTGAAAGCAAAAATTAACAAACAGAAAAGAGATGGCCGCAGCCATCTCTTTTTGATTACTGTTGGATTTTTAGTAAATCTCTGTAAAAGGCCGGATAGGAAATATTCACACAGTCAGCGCCGAGGATCTCCGTTTCCCCATCCGCATTCAGTGCCGCCACTGCGAACGACATGGCGATCCGGTGATCCAGATGACTGTCCACCACAGCCCCATGGAGTGTATGTCCACCCTCGATGATCATGCCATCATCAGTAGCTGTCACCTTTGCACCCATGGCCGTCAGATTCTCCGTCATCACCGCAATCCGATCCGATTCCTTTACCTTCAGCTCCGCCGCGTCCCGGATAACCGTCGTCCCTTCCGCAAAGCAGGCCATCACCGCAATAATCGGCAGCTCATCAATCAGCGTCGGAATCAAATCTCCCTCAATGATACAACCCTGAAGAGAAGATGTCCGCACCAGAAGATCCGCCGTGGGTTCCCCGCTGTCCATATTTTCATTCAGCAGCGTTACATTCGCGTTCATCATTTTGCAGACGTGTAAGATGCCGTCCCGGGTCGGGTTCGTTCCCACATTTTGAATCAGCAGCTCCGAGTCCGGTGTAATACATCCCGCCGCGATAAAGTAAGCAGCGGAAGAGATATCTCCGGGCACCTGCACCTTCTGGCCTATGAGCTTTGGCTCCGGCTGAATCGTAGCCGTCGTTCCCTCACTCTTCACATCCGCGCCGAAGAAATGTAACATCAGCTCCGAATGGTTCCGGGACAGTGCCGGTTCTGTCACGCTGGTGGGCGTGTCCGCATAGAGACCGGCCAGCAGAATCGAAGACTTTACCTGGGCGGAAGCCACCTTCGTTGTATAGTGAATGCCATGCAAGGGACGACCCTGAATGCGAAGCGGAGCGCAGCCATTTCCGGAAAGGCTGGTAATGGAAGCACCCATCTGGCTTAAGGGCTCGATAATCCGCCCCATGGGCCGCTTCTGAATGGAAGCGTCGCCGGTCAGCGTTGTCTCAAAAGCCTGTCCGCTCAAGATACCAGAGATCAGTCGGGTGGTCGTACCGCTGTTTCCTGCGTCCAGAATCTGAGCCGGTGCGGAAAGCCCGTGAAGACCCTTGCCGTGAATCAGAATCCGCTCATCCTTGTCCTCGATGGAGATACCGAGACGGCGGAAGCAGTCGATGGTGGAGAGACAGTCCGCGCCCCTTAAGAATCCGGTTACCTCGGTGACTCCCTCCGCAAGGGAACCGAACATGACGGCCCGATGAGAGATGGATTTATCGCCGGGAATCGTTACTTCCCCGCGTATTTGTTTTGCGCGTGTAAATTTCATAAAAGATATTCTCCTCATTATATCGAATTATCGTTCATAAATAGTATAGTGGTATTTGCGAAGCAGCTCCACCGCCTTCTTATAAGCGTCCTCGTCATAGAGTTCCACCCGAAGCACAGCCTCCTCGAACTCCCGGTTGTGAATGATACCGATGTTCTTGATGCTGATGCCGCCGGAAGCCAGAATAGTTGCCAGGGTAGCGATGCCGCCGGCCTCGTCCACCATATCGCAGTAAAAGGCGTAGGTCTTCTTCAGCGGCCCTGCAGAAGCCTCCGGAATGGAGTTCCGGTAATCCCGGGAAGCGGCGAAAAAGTCATGAATCTTTCCGGCCTCTTTTTTGATAAGCTCTTCCCGCAGCCGGGATAGCTGCTGCTGATAATGCTCGAGAGCCTTCAGAATATTTCCGGAGTTTGTCATGCAGATCTGCTCCCACATATCGGGAGAGGAGGACGCGATCCGTGTTATATCCTTAAAACCGCCCGCCGCGATCCGTTTCATCAGTTCTTCGGGGCCGTCCAGATCCTTCACAAGCTCCACCAGGGAGGAGGCAATCAGGTGCGGCAGATGGCTCACGCAGGCCGTGATAAAATCATGCTGCCGGTAATCCAGCACCAGCGGAAGAGCCTTCAGGGAGGACACAAGGGCCACGAATTCCTTTACCGTATCTTCGGGAACGCCTTTGCCCGGCGTGATAATATAGTAGGCATTTTCGATCAGATGGGTCTTGGCATTCGCATAGCCGGTCTTCTCGGAACCCGCCATGGGATGACCGCCGATAAACTGATCGGTGAGTCCCAGGGCGTCCACCTTTTCATGAATGTCGGTCTTCGTGCTGCCCACATCGGTCAGAAGGCAAGTCCTCGGCAGGACGGGTTTTAACTGCTCCAGATACCGGGCATTGGTCTCCACAGGCGCACAGAGAAAAAGCAAATCGCAGGCGGCGAACTGTTCACTCACTTCCGTGCAGGCCACGTCAATGACGCCCTCCGCTACAGCCGTCTGCAGGGTGTCCTGACTTCTCATATAGGCCATCATCCGGACCTCCGGGTGATAAGCGCGAATGGCTTTTGCAATGGAGCCGCCGATGAGGCCCAGTCCGATAAAGCCGATGGTATTCATTTTCATGGTGAAAACTCCTTTTATGTATACAAAATCTCCAAGAATTAAGTTTAAAGTTTTTTATGGGAAATGTCAACACTATTTTACATTAACGCATAAAAGCAAAACGCCGGGACGAAAGGAAACAGGCCTGAATAATGGAAAACCTGGCAGGTTGACGGAAAACGTTTTCTGCATAGAAACGCGGTGTTTACAATGTGCTGTATAAAAATTCGCAAAAATAGAAAATACTTGTAAAAATTATATAAAAACCCTTGCATTACTGTCAGACTTTTAGTAAAATATAGCCATGGTGTTCCGATGCCTTTCATTTACAGGATAATGTGTTTGACAGATGAAATATCCGGAACTATAAAATTATTGTAATCGGAGGAATAGGCATGAATATTTACACAACTGACAAAATTCGTAACGTAGTTCTTCTTGGCCACGGCGGCTGCGGCAAGACCAGTCTCGTAGAGGCGATGGCATATGTATCCGGCCTGACCACCCGTATCGGTAAAATCACTGACGGCAATACCATCAGTGATTATGATAAGGAAGAGATTAAGAGAAAGTTCTCCATTACCACATCGGTAGTTCCTCTGATTTGGCAGGATTGTAAGATCAATCTTCTGGACGCTCCTGGATATTTCGATTTCGTGGGCGAGGCGGAAGAGGCAGTGTCAGCGGCTGACGCGGCGATTATCGTGGTATCCGGTAAGGCCGGAGTAGAGGTAGGCACCCAGAAGGCATGGGATCTCTGCGAGAAGTATAAGCTGCCGAGAATGTTCTTTGTATCCGAGATGGATGTGGACCACGCGTCCTTCCGTCAGGTGGTACAGGATCTGACCGATCTGTACGGCAAGAAGATTGCGCCATTCTATCAGCCCATCCGTGAAAATGAGAAGTTTGTGGGTTATATCAATGTATGCAAGATGGCAGGCCGCCGTTTCACCGATATCGGCAAGCGCGAGGAGTGCGAGATTCCCGAGTACTCCAGGGAAAACCTGGCTATCTGCCGGGAGGCGCTTCTGGACGCAGTAGCGGAAACCTCCGATGAATTTATGGAGCGCTATTTCAACGGCGAGGAGTTTACCTTCAGTGAGATCCGCGCGGCTATGAAGTTCAATGTATGTGACGGCACCGTGATTCCGGTATCCATGGGATCCAGCACCGAGCTCCGTAACATCCATAACCTGATGAACGATATCGTAGAGCTGTTCCCGAGCCCGGATAAGAAGTCTTGTAACGGTATCAATATGAAGACCAACGAGATTTTCGAAGCGAATTACGATTTCTCCAAGGCAAAATCCGCTTATGTATTTAAGACCATCGTGGATCCGTTTATCGGAAAGTATTCTCTGATCAAGGTATCCTCCGGTGTTATTAAGTCCGACGATACCTTGTATAATCAGGATAAGGATGCGGAAGAAAAGCTGAACAAGCTGTACATCATGCAGGGCAACAAGCCCATCGAGACCACAGAGCTGCACGCAGGCGATATCGGAGCCATCGGCAAGCTGGCTAATACCAAGACCGGCGATACCCTGTCCACCAAGGCGGCCCCGATTGTGTTCGGCAGAACCGAGATTTCCAAGCCCTATACCTATATGAGATATAAGGCAAAGAATAAAGGCGACGAGGATAAGATTTCCCAGGCGCTGGCGAAGATGATGGAAGAGGATCTGACCTTAAAGAACGTCAATGATTCCGAGAACCGCCAGACTCTGCTGTACGGCATGGGTGACCAGCATCTGGACGTGGTTGTGAGCAAGCTGGAAGAGAAGTTTAAGGTATCGGTAGAGCTGTCCAAGCCGAAGGTAGCTTTCCGTGAGACTCTGAAGAAGAAAGCGGATGTGGACTCCAAGTATAAGAAACAGTCCGGCGGACACGGACAGTACGGCCATGTTAAGATGACTTTCGAGCCCTCCGGCGATCTGGAAACTCCGTATGTATTTGAGCAGATCGTAGTCGGCGGCGCGGTTCCGAAGAACTACTTCCCGGCAGTGGAAAAGGGTATCCAGGAATCCGTCTTAAAGGGACCGCTGGCGGGATATCCGGTAGTCGGCGTGAAGGCGGTTCTCTATGACGGATCCTACCATCCGGTAGATTCCTCTGAGATGGCGTTCAAGACCGCGGCAAGCCAGGCCTTCAAGAAGGGCTTTATGGACGCAGGTCCGGTTCTTCTGGAGCCGATTGTAACCATGACCGTGACTGTTCCGGATAAGTATACCGGTGATGTTATGGGTGATCTGAACAAGCGCCGCGGTCGTGTGCTGGGCATGAATCCCATCGCAGGCGGCAAGCAAGAGGTCGTAGCAGACGTTCCGATGACTGAGATCTTCGGTTATTCCACAGATCTGCGCTCCATGACAGGTGGAAGCGGTGAGTTCTCCTACGAGTTCGCCCGCTACGAGCAGGCTCCGGCAGACGTACAGGCCAAGGAAGTGGCAGCGAGAGCGTCCGAGACTGCAGAATAAACAGGGTTTTATGAGATAAGGGGAGATAAAAGAGAAGGATGCCCGGCGGTGTAAACCGGGCGTCCTTTTGCGTTTAAAAGTTCTTGTAAAATAAATCTTCGGAGGGTAAAATAAAAAAAGAATTCATCTTTCAGAGGAGTTATGTTATGAAACGATTATGGAGTTATATGAAGCATTACAAAAAGGAGAGTATCTTAGGTCCTCTCTTTAAGCTTCTGGAAGCCAGCTTTGAGCTTCTGGTGCCGCTGGTGGTGGCGAATATCATTGATACGGGTATCGCGAGCCGGGACGGCAGCTATGTGCTAAAAATGGGCGGTGTCCTGATTCTGCTGGGCTTCGTGGGACTGGCCAGTTCTATTACGGCCCAGTATTTCGCGGCGAAGGCGGCGGTGGGAACCAGCACGGCCATGCGGAAGGCTTTATTTGAGCATCTGAACAGCTTCTCCTATAAGGAGTTGGATACCATTGGAACCTCCACGCTGATTACCCGGATTACCAGTGATATCAATCAGGTACAGACCGGTGTGAATCTGGTGCTGCGTTTATTTCTGCGCTCTCCCTTTATCGTATTTGGCGCCATGATCATGGCCTTTACCATTGACGTAAGGTGCGCGACGATCTTTGCCGCAGTGATTCCGGTTCTTTTTGTGGTGGTTTTTGCTATCATGGGCGTTACGATTCCCTGGTACCGGAGGGTACAGAATGAGCTGGATCGGGTGCTTCTGCATGTGCGGGAAAATCTGTCCGGTGTCCGTGTGGTACGGGCATTCAACCGGCAGCAGGAGGAGATGAAGACCTTTCATCGGGACAGCACTGCCCTTATGAACACCCAGCTTTTCGTAGGCCGGATTTCCGGGCTTTTGAATCCCCTGACTTACGCGATTATCAATGTAGCGGTGATTCTGCTGGTATGGACCGGCGGCCGCCAGGTAGATGCGGGCATCTTAAGCCAGGGCCAGGTGGTGGCGCTGGTCAACTATATGTCTCAGATTCTCGTGGAACTGATTAAGCTGGCCAATCTGATCATCAATGTAACCAAGTCTCTGGCCTGTCTGTCCCGTATCAATAAGATTCTGGATCAGGAAACGGGTATGGCGGAAGGAACGGTCAGAGAACAGAAGCAGGAGAATGGAGTTCTCTGTGTGGAATTCAAGGATGTCAGCATTACCTATGAGGAGGGTGCAGACGCGGCCCTGTCCCATGTGAGCTTCCGGGCCTATCCAGGCGAGACCATAGGTATTATCGGTGGCACCGGTTCCGGAAAATCCACCCTGGTGAACCTGATTCCCCGTTTTTACGACGTGACAGAGGGAGAAGTGCTGGTGGACGGCCGGAACGTACAGGAATATACCTACGAGGGCCTGCGCGGAAAGATAGGCGTCGTTCCCCAGAAGGCGGTACTGTTCTCCGGTACGATCCGGGAGAACCTCCGGTGGGGAAAAGAGGATGCCACAGACGAAGAACTGTACGCAGCTCTTGAGACCGCCCAGGGCCGTGAGATCGTGGAAAAGAAAGAAAAGGGTCTGGATACCGAAGTCCTGCAGGGCGGACGCAACCTGTCCGGCGGACAGAGACAGCGTCTGACCATTGCAAGAGCGCTGGTGCGGGATCCGGAGATCCTGATTCTGGATGACAGTGCTTCGGCTCTGGATTTCGCTACGGACGCGAAGCTTCGGAAGGCTCTGCGGGAGCATAAAGAAAAGGCTACGGTCTTCCTGGTATCCCAGCGTGCGGCGACCATCCGGCAGGCCGATCAGATTATTGTGCTGGACGACGGCGCGGTAGCCGGCATCGGAAAGCACGAGGAGTTGTATCAGAATTGTGAGGTATATCGGGAGATCTGTAATTCCCAGGTTTCGGCAGAGGAGGAAAAGGCACATGAAGCGTAAATCCACATTAAAAAGAGTCCTTTGCTATATCGAAGGGTATCGATTGTATCTGCTGGCGTCCATCCTGCTGGCGGTTCTGACCGTGGCCCTGACCCTGTATGCGCCGATTCTCACCGGAGACGCCATCGACTATATGATGGGAAAGGGAGCGGTAGACTTTGCGGCCCTGTTAAAGCTTCTGACAAAGCTGGGCGTCATCATCGGATCCACCTCTGTATTCCAGTGGCTCATGAACCTCTGCAACAACCATATCACTTATAAGGTCGTGATGGACGTGCGGACCGAGGCCTTTGACCATATGCAGGATCTGCCCCTGAGCTATATCGATAGCCATCCACAGGGCGACATCGTCAGCCGTCTGATTGCGGATATCGACCAGTTTTCCGACGGCCTGCTGATGGGATTCACCCAGTTATTTACAGGCGTGATGACGATTCTGGGAACTCTGCTGTTCATGCTCTCGGTCAATGTGGGCATTACGCTGGTGGTGGTCTGCATTACGCCGCTGTCCCTTCTGGTGGCCAGCTTTATCGCCCGGCGGACCCACAGCATGTTCAAGCTCCAGTCCGAGACCCGGGGCGAGCTCACCGGACTCATCGATGAGATGGTGGGAAATCAGAAGGTAGTCAAAGCTTTTGGGCATGAAGAAGAAGCCATTGCGCAGTTTGATGCGATCAACCGGCAGCTGCAGAAGCACAGCCTGCGTGCGATTTTCTATTCTTCCATTACCAACCCGGCTACCCGGTTTGTCAACAGCATGGTTTACGCAGGTGTGGGCGTGGCAGGCGCTTTCGCGGCTATCCGGGGAGGATTGAGCGTGGGTCAGCTTTCCTGCTTCTTAAGCTATGCCAATCAGTACACTAAGCCCTTTAATGAGATCTCCGGTGTAGTCACCGAGCTTCAGAATGCCCTGGCCTGCGCGGAGCGTGTCTTTGATTTTATCGACCAGGAGCCCATGAGCGCGGATCCTGCGGACGGCCCCTGTATCGAGAAGGCAGAGGGCAGTGTGGATCTGGAACATGTAGAGTTCTCCTATACGAAGGACAGAGAACTGATAAAGAACCTGAATCTGCATGTAAAGCCCGGCCAGAGAATCGCCATCGTGGGTCCCACCGGCTGTGGAAAAAGCACACTCATCAATCTGCTGATGCGGTTCTACGACGTGGATGCAGGCTGCATTTCCGTGGACGGAACGCCCATTCAGGAGCTGACCCGGGAAAATCTGCGGCAGCAGTACGGTATGGTATTGCAGGAGACCTGGCTGAAATCCGCGACGGTTCGCGACAACATTTCCTATGGAAAGCCGGACGCCACGGAGGAAGAGATTATCGAGGCGGCGAAGGCCTCCCACGCCCACAGCTTTATCCGGCGTCTGCCGAAGGGCTATGACACGGTGCTTTCGGAGGACGGCGGAAGTCTTTCCCAGGGCCAGAAGCAGCTGCTGTGTATTGCCCGGGTTATGCTGTGTCTGCCGCCCATGCTGATTCTGGACGAGGCCACCTCCAGCATTGACACCCGCACGGAGCTTCGGATTCAGAACGCCTTTGCGAAAATGATGGAGGGGCGTACCAGCTTCATCGTAGCCCACCGGCTGTCTACCATCCGGGAGGCAGATGTGATTCTCGTTATGCGGGACGGACAGATTATCGAGCAGGGTACCCATGAGAGTCTGCTTGCGGCAGGGGGCTTTTACACAGAGCTGTACAACAGCCAGTGGGCTGTGTAAACTCGGATTTTGCTTGACAAAGCGGTCTGGTGTGATATGATAAAATGCAGTGGAAATTTATTTTTACGAAGCAATTAAGATAAGAGGAGTGGAAAAAAATGGCAGTACCATTTAACCACCACGCGGTGGAAGAGAAATGGCGGAAACACTGGGAAGAGCATCCGGTGAACGTCAACGACGGAAAAAAACCGAAATACTATTGTCTGGATATGTTCCCGTATCCGTCAGGCAACGGACTTCATGTAGGTCACTGGAGAGGTTATGTGATCAGTGATGTATGGAGCCGTTACAAGCTGATGCAGGGACATTACATCATTCATCCCATGGGATGGGACGCATTCGGACTTCCGGCTGAGAACTACGCCATCAAGATGGGCGTACATCCGGCAAAGTCTACTGCAGAGAATGTGGCCAATATCAAGAGACAGATCAACGATATCGCTGCTCTTTACGACTGGGATATGGAAGTAAATACGACGGATCCGAAGTTCTACAAGTGGACCCAGTGGATCTTTGTACAGATGTTCAAGAAGGGTCTGGCATACGAGAAGGAGTTCCCCATCAACTGGTGCCCGTCCTGTAAGACCGGTCTGGCCAATGAGGAAGTAGTCAACGGCTGCTGCGAGCGTTGCGGCACCCCGGTTACCAAGAAAAACCTGCGTCAGTGGATGCTGAAGATTACCGCATACGCAGACAGACTTCTGGACGATCTGGATAAGCTGGACTGGCCGGAGAAGGTTAAGAAGATGCAGACTGACTGGATTGGTAAGTCTTACGGTGCTGAGGTAGATTTCAAGGTGGAGAACAGCGATGAGACCATTACTGTATACACTACCCGTCCGGATACCCTGCACGGCGCTACCTTCATGGTGCTGGCTCCGGAGCACGCGCTGGCTTCCAAGCTGGCGACCGATGAGACCAGAGCCGCTGTAGAGGATTATATATTCAAGTCCTCCATGCGTTCTAACGTGGACCGTGTACAGGACAAGGAGAAGACCGGCGTATTCACTGGAAGCTATGCCATCAATCCCATCAACGGAGCAAAAGTTCCCATCTGGCTTTCCGATTACGTACTGGCTGATTATGGTACCGGCGCGATCATGTGTGTACCGGCCCATGACGACCGTGACTTTGAATTCGCGAAGAAATTCAATATTCCGATCATCCAGGTTATCGCAAAGGATGGCAAGGAAATCGAGAATATGACAGAGGCTTACACAGAGGCAAGTGGAACCATGATCAATTCCGGCGACTGGAATGGTATGGAATCCGCAGTGCTGAAGAAGGAAGCTCCGCTTATCATCGAGAAAATGGGCGTAGGTAAAAAGACGGTCAACTACAAGCTGCGTGACTGGGTATTCTCCCGTCAGCGCTACTGGGGCGAGCCGATCCCGATTATCCACTGCCCCAAGTGCGGTAATGTTCCGGTTCCGGAGGATCAGCTTCCCCTGGAGCTACCGGAGGTTGACAGCTATCAGCCCACCGGCACCGGAGAGTCTCCGCTGGCTGCCATTGACGAGTGGGTGAATACCACCTGTCCCTGCTGCGGCGCGCCTGCAAAGAGAGAGACCAACACCATGCCCCAGTGGGCAGGTTCCTCCTGGTATTTCCTGCGTTACGTGGACAACCATAACGATGAAGAGCTGGTAAGCCGTGAAAAGGCTGACAAGTATCTGCCGGTTGATATGTACATCGGCGGTGTGGAGCACGCGGTACTTCATCTGCTGTACTCCCGTTTCTATACCAAGTTCCTGCATGATATCGGAGTGGTAGACTTTGACGAGCCGTTTACCAAGCTGTTCAATCAGGGTATGATTACCGGTAAGAACGGTATCAAGATGAGTAAGTCCAAGGGAAATGTGGTTTCCCCGGATGATTTGATCCGCGATTATGGCTGTGACGCGCTCCGGATGTATGAGATGTTCGTCGGACCGCCCGAGCTGGACGCAGAGTGGGACGACAGAGGCATCGACGGTGTATCCCGTTTCTTGAAGCGTTTCTGGAACCTGGTTCTGGACAATAAGGACAAGGAAACAAAGGAGACTCCGGAGAGTGTGAAGCTCCGTCACAAGATGGTTTATGACATCACCACCCGTCTGAACAGCTTCAGCCTGAATACGGTTATTTCCGGCTTCATGGAGTACAACAATAAGCTGATCGATCTGGCAAAGCGTCAGGATGGTCTGGATAAGGAGACCCTGGAGACAGCCGTTACGCTGATTGCTCCGTTCGCGCCCCATATCGCAGAGGAGCTCTGGGAGCAGCTCGGTCACAGCGAGACCGTCTTCGGACACGGCTGGCCGGATGCTGATGAGGAAGCCATGAAGGACGACGAGATCGAGATCGCGGTTCAGGTCAACGGCAAGACCCGCGGAACGGTAACCCTGTCCACCAGCGTATCCAAGGACGAGGCCATTGCGGCAGGAAAAGAAATCGTAGCAGACTGGCTGAAGGGTACAATTGTAAAAGAGATTTATGTGCCCGGAAGAATCATTAATATTGTGGTAAAGCCCTAATGGATGAACAGAAGCAAAACGAGATAAAAACTGAAAACACAGAAGAGCTGCGGGAGGGTGTTCTCCCGCAGCTTGAGAATCGGTTCCGGATTACGATCTGGAACCGATTAGTCGTTCTGATTAAGTGGCTGGTATTCGCGGCTCTGACTGGAATAGCCCTGGGATTGGTGGGAACGGCCTTTGGAAAGGGCGTATCTATGGCAACTGCCTTCCGAATGGAGCACCCCTGGATTCTCTACGGACTGCCCTTCGCGGGAGTCCTGATTGTCTGGATGTATCAATGGGAGCGGAAGCAGGAGCGGAGCAGCACCAATATGGTGCTGGACGCGATCCACGCAGAGCGTGAGATTCCACTGAAGACAGCGCCGCTGATCTTCATTTCCACCATTCTGACCCATCTGTTCGGCGGCTCCGCAGGACGCGAGGGCGCGGCTCTGCAGCTGGGAGGCAGCATCGGAAACTTTTTGGGCAGAATTCTGCGGATTGATGAAAATGACCGGCGCGTTATGATTATGGCCGGAATGAGCGCAGCCTTTTCCGCCCTGTTTGGCACGCCCATGGCGGCCACGGTGTTCTCCATGGAGGTTGTCAGTGTGGGAATCATGCATTACGCAGCCCTGGTGCCCTGCGTGGTGGCGTCCTATATTGCCTATGGGGTTGCCTGTCATTTCGGACTGACCGGAGAGCGCTTCGCGTTAGGCGTTTTGCCGGAACTGAATCCGGTCAACGGGTTCAAGATTATGGTTCTGGGTCTGTGCTGCGCGGCAGTCAGTATTCTGTTCTGCGTGGTGCTGCATAAGACAGAGGAACTGTTCGCGGAAAAGATTCAGAATGCCTTTGTGCGTCCGCTGGTGTCCGGCGCTCTGATTATCCTTCTGACCCTTGCTTTAGGAACCACGGATTATCTGGGAACCGGTATGCAAGTGGTGGAGCGCGCCGTGGTAGAGCAGCAGGTATTCTGGGCGGCATTTTTACTGAAGATCCTGTTCACGGCAATTACGCTGTCCGGCGGCTTTAAAGGCGGCGAGATTGTTCCTACCTTCTTTGTGGGAGCCACCTTCGGCTGTCTGATGGGACAGATTTTACATATTTCCCCATCTCTGGCAGGCGCCTGCGGTATGGCGGCCGTATTTTGCGGCGTTACCAACAGCCCCATTTCTTCTCTGCTTATCAGTCTGGAGATGTTCGGCTTCGAAGGAGCCCCCTTTTACTTTATCGCAATCGCTATCAGCTATATGCAGTCCGGATATTATGGGCTGTACCGCAGTCAGAAGATTATGTATTCCAAGGTGAAAACCAAATTTATCAATCGCAACGCAAAAGAGTAGGGGCTGTTACAGCCCCTTATTTCATGAAGCTTTTTGCCAGCTTCACCATCTGTTCCATCCGGGCCACTTCCTCTTCTGACTTCCCCTGTTTAAGCGTATTGAAAATCTCCTGAAATTCTCCCTCCGACATCGGATGATCCGAATTCTTCGCCATATTCATAATTTTCTGAAACTCCCTGGGTTCCATATGATTACTCCTTTCCGGTGCGTCATCAAAATGAACCTGCCCGTCATCAGAATCACTATCAGAATCAGATTTAGACGGCTGCACAGCCGCCATTTCAGTCATTATGCTGGAATACTTCATATAAGTTGTCAGCATTTCCATCATACGAATCAATGAGTCAATTTTCCGATTCAGTTCATTGCATTTGTGCTGAAGCTCATATAGGATCCGATAGCGCTCATCACCAGGCTTCATCTGAGTGCCTCCGGTTTTTTGTAATAAATATATGGAAAAAGGGGAGAAGTATGAATAAAAAAATTATGGCAGCCAACCAGGCTGCCCTTTCTCTTTTGTATAGATAGCCTGCTATCAGGCAATTTTTGCTTCTAAAGTAGTAACTCTTTTTTGCAAATCAAGGGCAATGTTCAAAAATGTTTCGGAATTCTGATACTCCAGTTTTACGAGATTCCCATATTGCCATAACTGATCTACTTTGGCATCCAGAACCGAAAGCTTCTTTTCCAGCTCTTCTCTAGTCCAGTCAACGTAACTCAGAACAGAATTTTCAGACTGAGAAATTCTTTCGTCTAACATGCGGCCAAATTCGCCACGGAGACTAGTCTCGGTCTCAGCAAGAGCCGTCTTGAATTCGCCACGGAGATTGGTCTCGGTCTCAGCAAGAGCCGTCTTGAATTCGCCACGGAGATTGGTCTCGGTCTCAGCAAGAGCCGTCTTGAATTCACCACGGAGATTGGTCTCGGTCTCAGCAAGAGCCGTCTTGAATTCGCCACGGAGATTGGTCTCAGTCTCAGCAAGAGCCGTCTTGAATTCACTACGGAGATTGGTCTCAGTCTCAGCAAGAGCTGTCTTGAATTCACCACGGAGATTGGTCTCAGTCTCAGCAAGAGCCGTCTTGAATTCACCACGGAGATTGGTCTCAGTCTCAACAAGAGCTGTCTTGAATCGTTCTTCGTTTTGATGGAACATTGACTGCAGGATTTGCAAATCCTTTTCGTCCAGCACCGCGCATATCCTCCTTTCGCTTTTGTATAGAGAGCATAGCATATGGGAATTCCAAAAACAAGCGTACAGATTGCACAAATTTTTGAAAGAATTTGAGAAAAACGAGCGGGAAACAGGCGAAAATATAAGAAAAAGCAGATACAAAAAGGGCGGGGGGAAACCTTTGTTTCTCCCCGCTGGAAAAGCTGATTAACAGCCGCATCCATTCCCGCAGCCACACCCGTTGTTACCAAAAAGTCCGTTTCCACAGCCGCCGCAGCAGCACAGAATCAGGATCAGCCACAGCCAGCTGCTGTCATTGCCACAGCCATTGCCACAGCCATTGCCGCCCAAAAAACCATTGCCGTTGCCACAGCAGGAGGTCAGAAGAAGCAGCCAAATCAGAGTATTGCAGCAGCTGTTGTTCCCATTGTCACAACCACACCCGCAGTTCGTAGCAGTTAAATCACTCATAAGAAATCCTCCAGGAAAATGAAATATTTTATATTGCCATAGTATGTGCGCCGGGGGAAAAGTGTGAGAAAAGATAACAGAAATTTTACCCGGATAACGCTTGTAAGAAAGAAGATTCTGTGAGACAATAGCTAAGAGTGCCGTATGCGGCACAAAATACAGATACAGAAGAAAGGAAGGGTACTTATGCCTGCAACCTACGCACATTATATATTCGGAAAGAAAGTCTATCGGGCGCTGCCCGGAGAATTACGGGAAATGATAAAAGAAAACAAGGCGGCCTATCTGCTGGGCCTTCACGGACCGGACCTCTTATTCTATTATAAGCCTTACAGCAAAAACCGTATCAATCAGCTGGGCGTGAAAATGCACGGACAGACCGCGCTGTCCTTTTTTGAAAATGCCAGAAAGCAGTATCAGAAGCGGCCCAATTATGTGCTGATTTCCTATCTGTGCGGTTTCATGTGTCATTTTATGCTGGATAGCGAGTGTCATCCCTATATCGGACGCTACATGGAGGAGCGGGGACTGGGGCATCTGGAAATCGAGACCGATTTCGACCGGGAGCTGATGATTGAAGATGGAAAGAATCCGCTGACCCATAACTGCACCCGTCATCTGGTCCGGGATCTGGACACAGAAGAAGCCATCGCGTCCGTGCTGGACGGTGTGACAGCGGACCAGATCGATGCCTGCATTCTCGGCTTTAAAAAGACTATCCGGCTGTTCCAGTGCCCGGCGAAAGCCAAGGCGAAATTCCTGAAGGGCTTCTTAACAGCCATCGGCCAGAGAAAAGGCCTGGGCGGTCTTGTCATGGACGGCCAGGTCAATCTGGAATGCGTGGAGAGCAGCATGTCGCTGGAGCGTCTGCTGAACCAGGCTGTGGAGCCGACGGCAGAAGAAATTGTAAAATATGTCCGGGTGATTGGAAGCGATAAAGAGCTTGATGAGCGGCTAAACCGGGATTTTGAGTAATGGCGCAGCGGGGGAGAGATGGAATGAAAAAAATGACAAAACTGGAGAAAAACTGGATCCTTTATGACGTTGGCAATTCCGCCTTTGTCATGCTGGCGTCCACGATCATACCGATCTATTATAAGAACATTGCGGCAGCCAGTGGTATCTCAGCGGCGGATTCTACCGCGTATTTCAGCTATGCCACGTCGCTGGTGACGATTATTGTAGCGGTTCTCGGCCCGGTGCTGGGAAGCTTCGCGGATACCAAAGGCTTCAAAAAGCCGGTCTTTACCTTTTTCATGATGATGGGCGTGTTGGGCTGTGCAGGCCTGGCGGTTCCGAAGACCTGGCTGGCCTTTCTGGTGGTCTATGTGATTGCCAAGGTGGGACTCAATGCCAGCCTGGTCTTTTACGACGCCATGCTGGGCGATGTGACCACAGACGATCGTATGGATGAGGTATCGGCCCGGGGCTATGCCTGGGGCTATATCGGAAGCTGCATTCCCTTTGTATTCAGTCTGATTTTCGTGCTGAAGGCAGACGCGTTCGGCATCTCCGGCACCCTGGCGATGGCTCTGGCCTTTCTGGTCAACGCAGCCTGGTGGTTCCTGGTGACCCTGCCGCTCCTTAAGAGCTATCAGCAGATTCATTATGTGGAGCGGACCGCGAATCTGGTGCGGGACAGCTTCCGCCGTCTGGGACAGAGCTTCGTGGAGATCCGGAAGACGCCGAAGATCTGGTATTTCCTTCTGGCGTTTTTCTGCTATATCGATGGTGTATACACGATCATTGATATGGCTACTTCCTACGGCAAGGATGTGGGCATCAGCGATACGAATCTTTTGCTGGCGCTTCTGCTGACCCAGGTGGTGGCGTTTCCCTGCTCAATTCTGTTCGGAAGACTGTCCCGAACGGTGCGCAATACCACACTGATTCAAGCTTCCATCATCAGTTATTTTGGTGTGGTGCTTTTTGCGCTGCAACTTGACAAGGCTTGGGAATTCTGGTTCCTGGCGGTCTGGGTGGCGCTATTCCAGGGTGCGATTCAGTCCATGTCCCGCTCCTATTTCGCAAGGATTATCCCGAAGGAGAAGGCCACAGAGTTCTTTGGCTTCTTCGATATCTTCGGCAAGGGAGCTGCTTTTGTGGGAACCATGCTGATGGGCATCTCTACGCAGCTCTTTCACACCTCGCGGGCTGGTGTGGCCATGCTGGCCGTGATGTTTGCAGCGGGCTTTGTGCTGTTTCAATTGGCAGTCCGGGCCGGGGATGCATAAAATAAGAAAAAGACAGGGAGTCTTTTCTTATGGATCGCGTGAGAAGACTGATCGAAGCGCAGGCGGCATATCGGCTGTCCCTCTACGGGGAGGGCGTGGGCGTGGCGGTTGTGGATTCCGGCATCAATGACAGACACCCGGACTTAAAGGGACGGGTGGTTTATTCTTATAATTACCTTACGAATTCCAGTGACGCGGCGGATGACTGCGGTCACGGGACTCACATCAGCGGAATTATCGGAGGAACGGGAGAGGCATCCGGCGGCAGGTACCAGGGACTTGCGCCGCGGTGCCATTTTGTTTCCCTGAAGATATTGGACAGCCGGGGAAATGGGGACAGCGTAAGCTTGATTCGCGCCCTGTACTGGCTGATGGAGCATGGAAAAGAGTATGACGTGCGGATTATCAATATTTCCGTGGGCGGGAGAGTGCCACAGGAAAGGATGCGCACAGAGCTTATTCAGGCAGTGGAGGAGGCCTGGGACGCGGGTTTTGTGATCTGTGCAGCCGCTGGGAATCAGGGGCCGGCCCGGGCGAGCATTACCGTGCCGGGAACCTGCGCGAAGGTGATTACGGTGGGTTCCTCCGACGATGAACTGGCGATTCCGGTGCAGGGTGTCCGAAGGTCCCATTATTCCGGGCGGGGTCCTGTGTCCGCCCAGGTACGAAAGCCGGAAACGGTGGCGCCGGGGGCGGAGATCCGATCCTGCCGGGCGGATTTTGAACGGGCGGGAAACAGATTTTACCGTGTGAAATCCGGTACCTCCATGGCCACCTCAGTGGCAGCCGGAAGTCTGGCTCTTCTTTTATCCGGCGAACCGCATCTTACGAACGAGCAGGTAAAAACCCGCCTGCGGACAGGGTGCCGCAGTCTGGGTTTGGCTCCGAACCATCAGGGATGGGGTGAAATCTGGCTGCCGGGACTACTGAAACAGACATGATTGAGTGGGCGAGGCATAGCTTTTAAAAAGAAGAAAAACGGAGTCTGAAATGGAAGAAAGAGAGGAGCAGTGCCGGGAAAAAATCGTATCAGAGGATTACGCTGATTTTATCTGGCAGACCAACGTGCGGGAGGAGGACATCCGGGAGATTTATCCGGATGTGTGTGTGCAGCGCATCAATGATTATTATACAGTCTTTTATGCGGACCGGAACAAGTGGACTGCCGATAGGGAGCGGCTGTACGAATATGGGTATGAGCTATTTCCTACTTTGTATACACCACTGCAGAGCGAGAGTCTGGAAGCTTCGGGAATTCTGGCACTGCAGAATCAGCCGGTTCTGAATCTGCGGGGACAGGGCGTTCTGCTTGGCTTTGTGGACACGGGCATCGATTACCGGAACCGATGCTTTCTGGATGCCGCCGGGAAAAGCCGGATTCTGACCATCTGGGATCAGATAGACCAGAGCGGTACCCCACCGGAGGGGATCGGCTACGGGAGCGTGTATACACGGGAACAGATCAATGAAGCGCTGGCAAGTGCGCTGCCCTACGAAATCGTGCCCTCCCTGGACAGCTCTGGCCACGGCACGAGGCTGGCATCGATAGCGGGTGGAAGCGAGAACCTTGAGAACAGCTTTGTGGGAGCCGCGCCGCTGGCGTCCATCGCCATGGTGAAACTGAAACCGGCCAAGTCCTATCTGAAGGAGTATTTTCTGGTAAGCCCGGAAGCCGAGGCCTATCAGGAAAATGATGTGATGCTGGGCGTGCGTTTTCTGGAGGAGCTGGCCCAGCGGGAAGGCCTTCCACTGGTCATCTGTCTGGCTATCGGCAGTAATATGGGCGGCCACACCGGCACCTCGCCCTTATCTTCTTATCTGAACGCCATCGGCGCCCGGGCTGGCCGCTGTATCGTGATTGCAGGAGGCAACGAGGCCAATCAGGGCCATCATTACTATGGCGTTATGCGGGAACAGGAACCCTACCAGGATGTGGAACTGCGGGTGGATGAGCGGGAGACTGGGCTGATGATGGAGCTCTGGAGCAACACGCCGGATGTGTTTTCTGTATCGGTCACATCGCCTTCAGGGGAGGAGGTTCCCCGGGTGACCTCGGCGCAGAAGAACTGGATGTTTGATTTCCTGTTCGAAAAGACGGTAATTTATGTGAATGTGCAGTCGCTGGATCCTTTCAGCGGGGAACAGCTCATTGCGATCCGCATGGCGGATCCCTCCCCGGGGATCTGGCGTATCCGGGTCTACGGCGAACGGGTGGTGGACGGCGTCTACAATCTGTGGCTGCCGGTCACCGGCTTTATCAGCGCTCAGACGGAATTTCTGAATTCCAACCCGGATATCACCTTGACGGAGCCGTCCAACACAGAGACGCCCATCACCGTGGGTGCATATCGGGCAGAAAATGGCAGTCTCTATATGGATTCTGGAAGAGGCTTTACGCGAAACGGAAGAATCAAGCCGGATTTGGCGGCTCCCGGCGTAAACGTCACGGCATACGGCCCGGATAACCGGGAAACGGCGGTGACCGGAACCAGCGCGGCTGCAGCCCTGACAGCCGGAGGGGCGGCCCTTTTGCTGGAATGGGGCGTCGGACGTGGCAACCGGCTGACCATGGGCACCCTGGAAATCAAACAGTTATTGATCCGCGGTGCGGATCGAAGTCCTTCCCTGCTTTATCCCAACCGTTCCTGGGGCTATGGAACCCTGAATCTTTATCAGGCATTTACGGCTCTCGGGCGATTTTAACTTGCAGTCCCCCGGGAAATCGTCTATAATAAATTTCAAAGCGCGGAAAAACCGCGGGACTCGAGGAGGACCTACGATGGATAAGATTAAGATGACAACTCCGCTGGTAGAGATGGACGGAGACGAGATGACCCGGATTCTCTGGAAGATGATCAAGGATGAACTTCTTCTTCCGTTTATTGATTTGAAGACTGAATATTATGACCTGGGTCTAGAGCATCGGAATGCGACGGACGATCAGGTGACCGTAGACGCGGCAGAAGCCACGAAGAAATACGGCGTGGCGGTTAAGTGCGCGACCATTACGCCGAACGCGGCCCGTATGGAGGAATATGACTTAAAGCAGATGTGGAAGAGCCCCAACGGGACCATCCGTGCATTGCTTGATGGCACTGTATTCCGTGTCCCGATTATTGTAAAAGGCATCGAGCCTTATGTAAAAAACTGGAAGAAACCAATTACCGTAGCCCGTCATGCCTACGGCGATGTATACAAGGCCTCTGAAATGCGGATTCCGGGTCCTGGAAAGTGTGAGCTGGTATTTACCGGCGAGGACGGCACCGAGATGCGGGAGACCATCCACGACTTCAAAGAGGGCGGCGTGGTACAGGGTATGCACAATCTGGAGAGCTCCATCGAAAGCTTTGCGCGGAGCTGCTTCTCCTATGCGGTTTCCCAGAAGCAGGATCTGTGGTTTGCCACCAAGGACACCATTTCCAAAAAATATGATCATTTCTTCAAGGATGTATTTCAGGAGATTTATGAGAAAGAATATAAGGAGAAGTTTGAGGAGCTGGGTATCACCTATTTCTATACCCTGATTGACGACGCGGTGGCCCGTGTCATCAAGTCTGAGGGCGGCTATATCTGGGCCTGCAAGAATTACGACGGCGACGTGATGAGCGATCTGATCGCCACAGCCTTCGGTTCTCTGGCCATGATGACATCTGTCCTGGTATCTCCTCACGGATACTTCGAGTATGAGGCGGCTCACGGAACGGTGCAGCGCCATTACTACAAGCATCTGAAGGGAGAGGAGACCTCCACGAACTCCATGGCGACCATCTTTGCCTGGTCTGGAGCCCTGCGGAAGCGCGGTGAGCTGGATCAGATCCCGGCTCTGATGAATTTCGCGAACAAATTGGAAGAGGCCTCCATCGCAACCATTGAGAACGGAAAAATGACCAAGGATCTGGCACTGATTACCACCCTTCCGAATCCGACGGTACTTTCCAGCAGTGATTTTATCAAAGAAATCCGAAAGACCTTAGAGGAATTTTTAAATGCTGTTTAATTCCAATGCGTTTTATGTATTTTTACCCATTGTATTTGCAATTTACTGGCTGACGCCCCCCAAGCATCGGTGGGGCGTCCTACTGGTGTCCAGCTATTATTTTTACATGAGCGCCAATGCGTCCTATATTTTCCTGATCCTGCTGACAACGGCAGTCTCTTATACCACGGCGCTGATTCTTGAGAAAACAGAAAATCCGAAGAAGCGAAAGCTCTGTATCTGGACAGCCCTGGTGGTGTGTCTCGGGCTTTTATTCTTTTTTAAATATTTCAATTTCCTGAGCAAATCCCTGGTGTCGCTTTTGAAGAGCGTGTCGATTTCCATGAGTCCCGTGACGTTGAATCTGGTGCTGCCGGTGGGCATTTCCTTTTATACCTTTCAGACGCTGGGATACGTGATTGATGTCTATAAGGGAAGGACGAAGGCCTGCCGTCATTTTGGAAAATATGCGGCGTTCGTGTCCTTTTTCCCCCTGCTTCTGGCAGGACCCATCGAGCGTGCGGAGCATCTGATGCCGCAGATGGAGAAGGAGCATTCTTTTGACTGCGATAAGGCGATTCGGGGTGCCAAGCTGATCGCCTGGGGCTATTTTAAAAAGATTGCCATTGCGGATGTGCTTTCTTCCAGCGTGGATATTGTATACAATCAAGTGACAAACTTTACAGGCCTGGCGCTTGGCGTGGCGACCTTTTTCTATGCCTTTCAGGTGTATTGCGATTTTTCTGGTTATTCGGATATCGCCAGAGGTGTAGCCTGCCTGTTCGATATTGATTTAGTCAATAACTTTAAAAGTCCCTATTTTGCGGCATCCATTAAGGAATTTTGGGGCAGATGGCACATTTCCCTGTCCACCTGGTTCCGGGACTATGTCTATATTCCGCTGGGCGGCAGCCGTGCCGGAACATGGAAAACCTACCGCAATCTGATTATTACCTTCCTGATCAGCGGGCTCTGGCATGGAGCCAACTGGACCTTTGTGGTCTGGGGCGGCCTGCACGGCCTGGGACAGATTGCGGAGCGGGTCTGGAACCGATATTTCCCACCGAAGAAAGAGAGGGGCGTTATCCGGGTTCTGGTGACCTTTGCCTTTGTGACCTTCGCCTGGCTCTTTTTCCGGGCCAACGATATGGGGGATGCGTTGTATGTGCTGGCGCACATGTTTGACGGCGTCACCCGGCCGGTGGAATATGCGAAGAACTGCTATCTGGCTTTCAAGGGCGCAGGGCTGATTCAGAGTACGGAACTGAAGCTGGTATTTTTCTGGATTTTCCTGCTCGTGGCTCATGATTTCATTGCCTTGAAGACGGATGTGGCCCAGTGGCTGGGAAGGTTTCGGAAGCCGGTGCGCTATGCGTTCTATTTTGCCCTGTTGTTTATCGTGCTTTACAGCAGACAGCTTGGGCAGTATGATTTTGTGTATTTTCAGTTTTAAAAATGAGGGCGGCCATCAAAGGAAAGTGAGAGAACATAGATGAAAAGATTTTTGCGTAAAATTGCGCCTTTCCTGCTCTTTATCCTGATTCTGGAAATCGCCATTCCCATGGCGGTGGATCCCTACAATGTGTTCCATTGGCAGAAGATACGGGATAACGGAGTAGAGCCCAACAGTAATTATATAAAAATGCAGTATATTCTGCACAATCCGGATAAATTTGATTCCTTCCTGTTTGGCTCGTCCCGGACCGGCTTCATCGACGTGGAGAAAATTCCGGAGGGAAAATGGTATAATATGTCCTACTCAGAGGGACTTCCTGCAGAGCATCTGGAGAATCTGCGGGAGCTGATTGCCAATGGAATCATTCCGAAAAATGTGATGATCGGCGTGGACAATATTTCCTGCTTTGTGGATCCGGCGCTTCATGAACAGCAGTTTTACCGGATTCCTTACCCAAGAACGAATAAACTGAGTTTTTATGCAAATTATTTCAGTATCAAGGGAGTGCTGCTGTCTCTGGACGTGATCCTGAATTACACGACGGAGGATCCGGATTATGTGACCCGGTATTATGAGAGTGGCTGCACCGTACGGGATCCGTCCCTGGGAGGTACATTTAAAAACGACGCGCCCTACTGGGACGATTACTATAAGGATTTCCTGAGCGACTCCATCTTTGCGGTGGAGGACATCCGGGATCTCTGTAAGGAGTACGGTATCAATCTGATTGTATTTTCCAATCCGATCTATTATAAGACCTATCAGCAGTCTGAGTATTATGGTTACGCCAATTACCTGAACTGGCTGGGAGGCGCCACGGGCGGTTATTATAATTTCAGCGGGGAAAATGACGTTACCAGAAATAAGAATTATTACTACGAGGGAAGCCACTATACTGAAGTGGTGGGCGATATGATCATTGATCGCATCTTTAATGGGAAGCGGGACGGTACCCTGGAAAGCCAGGGCTTCGGACTGTATGTCACCTATGACAATCTGGATGAATTAGAAAAAGCGCTGGCCAATCATTGAGCCAGCGCTTCCCATTGTTCATAGAGTATTTCAAGACGGGCCGCGATGGCCTCTTTTTCTTTGTGGAGCTTCATACATTCCGCCACGTTCGTGTAGACAGATTCCTGGGTCAGAAGCTGATCGATCTCACCGTCCCGGGTCTCCAGTTCGAAGATTTCCGCTTCGGTTTTTTTGAAATCATTTTCCCGTTTTCTCTGGCGGGCCTGTTCCTCTTTCTGCTGCTTCCAGTCCAGCTTTCCGGCAGATTCCGGTTCCGCCGCCTTTGTCTCTGCCGCTTCTGCGGGTACGGCCTTCGGTGTCAGAATCTCATGCTTTTCCAAATAATAATCATAATTGCCGATATAATTGACTAACTGGCCGCCGGTCAGATCGAGAATCCGGGTGGCGGTGGTGTTGATGAAATAACGGTCATGAGAGACGTAGAGCACCGTGCCGGTATAGCAGTTCAGGGCCTGCTCCAGAATTTCCTTGGAGACGATATCCAGATGGTTGGTGGGCTCGTCCAGGATCAAAAAATTGGCTTCGGAGAGCATCAGCTTGGCCAGGGAGACGCGGCCCCGCTCGCCGCCGGAGAGCTCCGAGATGCGCTTAAAGACATCGTCGCCGGTAAAGAGAAAGGCAGCCAGGGTGCTTCGAATTGTAGTATTGTCCAGATCCGGGTAGGCGTCCGAAATCTCCTCGAACAGGGTTTTCTCCGGGTGCAGCACATGGTGCTCCTGATCGTAGTAACCGATATGGACTTTCGAACCAAGTGTAAAGGAACCGCTGTCTGCCGGGAGAAGGCCGTTCAGGATTTTTAAAATCGTAGTCTTGCCGGTGCCGTTATTGCCGATGAGTGCCACACGCTCACCGCGTTTGACTTCGAAATTCAGATCGGTGAACAGAGTCTGGGGTCCAAAGGATTTTGCAAGGCCTTCCACGGTCAGTACGTCATTTCCGCTGACCACCTTGGGCTCCAGGGTGATGTGCATCTCGGAGCGGATCTCGCTGGGTTTCTCCAGAACCTCCATTTTATCCAGCATTTTCTCGCGGCTCTCGGCGCGCTTGATAGATTTCTCCCGGTTGAAGGATTTGAGCTTCTGGATGACCTCTTCCTGGTGCTTGATTTCCCGCTGCTGGTTCAGCCAGGCGTGCATGCGGGCCTCCCTTAGTTTGGATTTTTTCGCGGCATAGTCGGAATAATTTCCCTGGAAAGTGGTCACCTCGCCCGCGTCGATCTCGATGATTTTCGTGGCAATCCGGTTCAGAAAATACCGGTCATGGGCTACCACCAGAACCGCGCCGTCGTAATTCAGAAGGAAGGTTTCCAGCCAGGCGATGGAATTCATGTCCAAATGGTTGGTGGGCTCGTCCAGCATGATGAGATCCGGGTGGGAGAGAAGAAGCTTGCCTAAAGAGACGCGGGTCTTCTGACCTCCGGAGAGCTTGTTGACGTGTTTGTCAAATTCTTCCTCTTCAAAACCGAGACCTTTCAGAACGCCCACTACCTCGCTTTTGTAGGCGTATCCGTTTTTTAGTTCGAATTCATGATTCATACGGGTATATTGTTCCAGAGCCGTATCCAGGTTCTCCCCGGAGAGCTCCTTCATCCGTGCTTCGATGTCCCGGATGCGAGCTTCCAGATCAATAACGTCCTGCTTTACGGTCAGCAGCTCCTGATAAATGGTGTGATCGCTGTTCAGATCCTGATGCTGGGCCAGATAGCCGATGGTTCTGCCCTTGGACAGGATCACTTCACCGGAGTCCGCCTCCATTTCCCCGATGATGATTTTTAAGAGGGTGGATTTTCCGGCGCCGTTGATCCCGACCACGGCGGCCTTTTCCCGATCCTCGATGTGGAAGGACGCGTTTTTCAGAATCACATCCGTTCCGAAAGCTTTGTTTATATTTTGACATGCTAATATCATAAAAATACCTCTTTTTTCCGTTGTTGAATGCCACACGAAATTTATTATAGCGAAAAATGCGGGATTGAACAAGATTCTTTTAGAAGAATGCGGCAAAAAGATTGACAAAAAATTTGCTTTTCGATTATAATAAAAACAGTTTCGAAAAGTCTGGTTGAGGGATGTGTAAGGATTATGGAAGAGAGAGAGATCTCAAAAGCAGTAATTAAGCGGCTACCGCGTTATTATCGTTATCTTGGCGAACTGATGGAGAACGGAGTAGAACGTATCTCTTCCGGTGAGCTGAGTAAACGAATGAGCGTCACGGCGTCACAGATCCGGCAGGATCTGAACAATTTCGGAGGCTTCGGACAGCAGGGATACGGATACAATGTGAAGTATCTGTATGAAGAAATCGGCAAGATTCTGGGCCTTGACAAAAAGCACAACATGATCATCATCGGCGGAGGCAACCTGGGACAGGCACTGGCCAATTATGTGGATTTTGAAAAACGAGGCTTCTACATAAAAGGTATCTTCGATGTAAATCCTGTCTTAAAGGGCTTAAGCGTCCGCGGTATCCAGATTCATATGCTGGAGGATCTGGAGAGCTTTATTAAGGACGAGGAGATTCAGATTGCGGCCTTGACATTGCCGAAGTCCAAGGCGGAGGAAATGACGCGGCTTCTGGTTCGGTACGGAATCAAAGCCATCTGGAATTTCGCCCACATCGATCTGGATGTTCCGTCGGACGTTCTGGTGGAGAACGTACATCTGTCAGAGAGCCTGATGCAGCTTTCTTACAATATCACACGGTATGAGAAAGAGCATCCCCGTTCCTGATGGAGTACCGGAAGTGACGAGTCATAAAAGGGAGCTTATGGGCTCCCTTTTGCGTGCAGACGCATATATTAAGGATAGTGAGGAGTGTCAGACGTGAAAAAATATAAGCGCGTAGCGGCTTATGTGAATTTGGATGCCATAGAAGAGAATTTTGAGGCCATGAAGGCGAATCTGCAGGCCGGGACGCAGATTGCGGCGGTGGTAAAGGCCAACGGCTACGGCCACGGCGCGGTACCCATCGCGCAGATGATAGAGGAAAAGGATTATCTGTGGGGGTTTGCGGCAGCCACCATCGAGGAGGCGGTAGAGCTTCGGAAAAACGGAATCCGAAAGCCGATATTAATTCTGGGCTACGTATTTCCGGAGGATTACCCGGAACTGGTGCGCCTGGATATCTGTCCCACCGTGTTCCGGCTGGACATGGCACAGGAGCTTTCTGCAGAGGCCGTGCGTCAGGGAAAAAACGTGAACGTGCATATTAAAGTGGATACAGGGATGAGCCGCATTGGTTTTGCGGATACGGAGGAAAGTGTAAAAACAGTCTGTGAAATTGGGGAGCTTCCCGGGATCACGCTGGAAGGCCTGTTTACCCATTTTGCCAAATCCGACGAGGCGGATAAGGCGGCCACTGAAAAGCAGCTTATGCGGTATCAGGCTTTTAACAGGGCCTGTGAGGCGGCAGGCGTGCGTTTCCAAATTCATCATTGCTCTAACAGTGCCGGTATCATCGATCTGCCGGAAGCGAACCTGGATATGGTGCGGGCGGGCATCACGGTGTATGGCCTGTACCCTTCGGAGGAAGTAAAGAAAGAATTGGTTCCACTGAAACCCGCCATGGAAATGAAGAGCCATATCGTGCATGTAAAAGAGATCACGCCTGGTACGGAGATCAGCTACGGCGGCATCTATACGGCAGACTCCGTGCGCCGGATCGCCACCGTCCCGGTGGGCTACGCGGACGGTTATCCCAGAAGTCTGTCCAATAAGGGCTGCATTCTGGTGGCCGGAAAACGGGCACCCATCTGCGGCAGAGTCTGTATGGATCAGATGATGGTGGATGTGACGGAGATTCCGGAGGCAGTACCGGGGCTGGAAGTCACCATGTTCGGAAGGGACGGGGACGCCTATTTGTCTGTGGATGAGCTGGCGGAGCTGTCCGGACGCTTTAATTATGAATTTGTCTGCGACCTGTCCCAGCGGGTTCCGCGGATTTACCTGCGCCACGGTAAGGTCTCGGAGGTTCACGATTTTTATGCCTGAGAAGGCCTGAATGTGTATACACACTGTAATTTTGGAAATACTTGAGAAAGAAGTAACAACGTATTTTGAAAATTGGAGTGTGAAAAATGTGATAATCAGACGGGGCGATGTATACTACGCGGACTTACGGCCGGTGATTGGTTCTGAGCAGGGCGGCGTCCGTCCGGTACTCGTGATTCAAAATGATACCGGCAACCGGCACAGTCCCACCGTCATCGTGGCGGCAATTACCTCGAAGATGAATAAGGCAAAGCTTCCCACCCATGTGGAACTGAACACCAGGCAGTGCCAGATTGTCCGGGATTCGGTGATTTTGCTGGAGCAGCTGCGGACCATCGACAAGCAGCGCCTGCGGGATAAAATCTGTCATCTGGATGAGCGATCCCTGCAGCGGGTCAACGAGGCTTTGCGGGTGAGTCTGGAGCTGGATACATAAGACTTGCCATCTGAAAAAAATAGTGTTACAATAGAGAGAACCGTCTGCCGGGAACTGACAGAAGCGGCGGCGAAAAGTACAGATCAGGAAGAATAGGAGTGTTTAGATATGTCAGGACATTCAAAATTTGCGAACATTAAGCATAAAAAAGAGAAGAATGACGCAGCAAAGGGAAAGATTTTCACCATCATCGGCCGTGAGCTGGCCGTAGCCGTAAAGGAAGGCGGCGCTGACCCGAACAACAACAGCAAGCTGCGTGATATCATTGCCAAAGCCAAGGCAGCGAACATGCCCAACGATACCATAGACCGCGGCATCAAGAAGGCGGCAGGCAATGCCAACGCAGTAAACTACGAGTATGTATCTTATGAAGGATATGGCCCCAATGGTATTGCTATTATCGTGGACGCGCTGACCGACAATAAGAATCGTACCGCGGCAAATGTAAGAAGCGCATTTACCAAGGGCAACGGCTCCATCGGTAACCAGGGCTGCGTATCTTATATGTTTGATAAGAAGGGACAGATCATCGTGGATCGGGATGAGTGTGATATGGATCCGGACGATCTGATGATGCTGGCGCTGGACGCAGGGGCAGAGGACTTCTCCGAAGAGGAGGACAGCTTCGAGATCCTGACCGATCCGGATTCCTTCAGCGAGGTACGTGCGGCTCTGGAAGAGAAGGGCATCCCAATGGCGGAGGCTGAGGTGACCATGATCCCGCAGACCTATGTGACACTGACGGATGAGGACGCCATCAAGAACCTGCAGAGAACACTGGATCTGCTGGATGAGGACGACGACGTACAGAACGTATACCATAACTGGGACGAGTAATCGGGAGGACTACATATGGATCTGGTAGCATACGGGGAGAGTTATAATCAGGCCATGCAGGGGATCGAGGATATGCTCTTAAAAGAGGATAATCCCATGAAAACCTTTAAGCGGGACGTATATCCGGAGGCTTTTCAGGCGTATTTGAGAAGAAATCTGGATACCATCAATGCCATTGAGCGGGTGTACCAGCAGGAAGAGAATCCGGAGGCCTGGCTTACCAGGCTGTCCGATCATCTGATCGACTGCGTACAGTCAGAGCTTGACGGAATCACGAAAAAGGGAAAGAAAAGCGAGCAGCAGATCAATTACAATATGATTCTGGCTGTCTATGTATTTCCGGCACTGCTGGAGCAGAAGAACAATCAGTCTGCGGAGCCGCTGGCGGATGTGCTGATGACCCGCTGGAACGAGACCTTCAAGACTTCCGTGGGCAAGGCAGACTATGAGAAGATCGAGCAGGGTTTCCACCGGAAATTCTGTTATATCACCACGGCAGCCTGTGAGAGCCAGGGAAAGGCGGACAATTGCTACGAGCTGGAGCTTTTGCGCTCTTACCGGGACAATTATCTGCTGCAGAGCGAAGAGGGCGGGGCGATGGTCAAAGAATACTATAATATCGCGCCGACCATTGTGAACCGGATTGCCCGCCAGGAAAATGCGGGCGCCGTATATGATGAGCTGTGGAATTCTTATCTGATGGATTGCGTTCACAAGATCGAGAACGGCGAAAACGAAGCCTGCAGGGAACGTTACGCGGAGATGGTTTATGACCTGAAGAGTCGCTACATGTCTTAAGCTTTCAAACAGGTATAATTACCCTGACCGGAAAGCATACTAAAGAAAAAGTATGTGAGAAAGGTCAGGGTATTTTTATGGAAAAAGAGAAAAGCGAGGAAAAACAGAAAGAGCAGAATCAGGAAATCGAGGACTTCGGACAGGTGACGCTGGAGGAAGGGGAGCATCGGATTCATTTGCTGAATATCATAGGCGAGATCGAGGGGCATGAGTGCCTGGCCTCCAGCGCGAAAACCACCAAGTACGAGCACGTGATTCCACAGTTGGCGGCTCTGGAGGACAGCAAAAGCGTGGAGGGGCTTCTGGTGCTTATTAACACGGTGGGCGGCGATGTGGAGTCAGGACTGGCCATTGCGGAAATGATTGCGTCCTTAAGTAAGCCTACGGTATCGCTGGTGTTGGGCGGTAGTCATTCCATCGGCGTACCTCTGGCAGTATCTGCAGATTATTCCTTTATCGTTCCCACCGGGACCATGATGATTCATCCGGTACGGATGACCGGCCTTATTATCGGCGTGCCCCAGACTTTTGATTATTTCCAGAAGATTCAGGATCGGATTTCGGGCTTTATTACCACGCACAGCAGTATTTCCAGAGAACGATTGTCGAGGCTTATGCTGGAGACCGGGGAACTAACCAAGGATGTGGGATCCGTCCTGGTGGGCAGCCAGGCAGTGAAGGAAGGACTCATCAACGAGGTGGGCGGAATCGCCCGGGCCTTTGCGAAGTTGCGGGAGCTGATCCGGGAAAAATGATGCGTGGACAGCACGGTTAAAAAATGGTATAATATCGCAAGATATTATACCCTGCCGGATGGCATCCAAAGCGGAGCGGCATATCCGGAGGATATGGTATAATTAAAATAATTATGCGAATAAAAAGGGGAGGACAAAAGAGATGGCAGCAGGGAACTCCGGCAGACGCCGGACAACCACACGAAAAAAGACAACGGCCTCCAGAAAGACAACAGTAAAGCGGAAGGAAGAAAACGCGTTTATCCGGGACGAGGTGACGGTCCTGATTCTGTTTGCGGTTTCGGTTCTGCTTCTCATCAGCAATTTCGGGGTCGGAGGGGCTGCGGGCGGGTTCGTCAGCAGAGTGATGTTTGGTATCTTTGGAATTTTTGCATATATTCTGCCCATCGTTCTGTTTCTGGTTACAGCCTTTTCCATTTCCAACCGGGACAATACCATTGCCGCTGTGAAAGCGGCGGCCATGATCATCGCCGGCATGCTTCTGTGCGCGGTATTTGAGTTAGTGTTCGGGGAAAAGGACGGAGCGGGAACGGTGACGGCTTTTTACACCTATGCGTCGCAGCATAAAAGCGGAGGCGGAGCCCTGGGCGGCCTTATCTGCAAGGTGCTGACCGGAGCCTTTGGCGTGGTGGGTGCCTGGATTATTGTGGCGGCGCTGTTCATCATCTGCGCAGTGGTCATCACGGAGCGCTCTTTTATCGGCGGCGTAAAGACCGGAAGCAGGAAGGTCTACGATTCAGCGAAGGAGGACGCACGTCGATACCGGATTCAGGCGGAGGAACGCCGGGAGGCCAGAAGAAAGGCCATGGAAGAACGGGCGGCTCTGGAAGAGGAAGAGCGGGAGGGTGAAGAGGCAGAGGCGCTGGAACAACCAGTGAAGAAGCCCCGAGAACCTAAGCGCCCCCGTATGGATCATAAGGTGTCCGGTATTGCGCTGGAGGAGACTGCACTCAAAGAGGCAGCGGCAAAGGAAAGCCTGGAGAGCGTGGAAGCTGAACAGGCAGAGCAGGAAGCTGCCGTGAAAAAAGAAGTTTATACGGATGAAATGCGGGAGATTACGCTGCCGGGTATGGATATGGAAGCCGATGCAGCGTCCGATCCGGAGGATCCGGAAGACGGTCAGGAAAGCTTTCGCGATATGGAGGGCCCCAATCTGAAGGATCTGGACGAAATGTTCCGGATCCCGATTCACCGGGAGCGCAAGAGCGCAGAGCCGGAAGAGCACGAAACAGAATCAGAGTCGGTGATTCAGATGGAATCGCCGGAGTTTGTGCGGGAGGAAACCCCGGCGCAGACCACGCGGGCGGTCACTCCAATCCGAAACGTCGAACCGATATCTGCGGTACATACCCCAGAGCCTGCGCACCAGGTTCAGACAACGTCACAGACTGCGCTGCCTGTTTCAGCACCTGAGACACCGATGGCTGCGAAACCGGAATATGTCTATCCGCCACTTCGCCTTTTAAATCAGGTGAAGCATACAGAGAATAAAGACACCGACCGGATTCTCCATGAGACGGCCCTGCATCTGCAGCAGATTCTCCGGGACTTCGGCGTGGGCGTAACCGTGACCGACGTGAGCCAGGGACCGGCCGTGACCCGCTATGAATTGCAGCCGGATCAGGGCGTCAAGGTCAATAAAATCGTGAGCCTGGCCGATGATATCAAGCTGAATCTGGCTGTGACCGATGTGCGAATTGAAGCGCCGATCCCCGGAAAAGCGGCGGTGGGTATCGAGGTCCCCAACGCGGAGAATTCCATCGTATCCTTCCGGGAACTGGTATCCTCCCAGGAGTTTAAGAACCATAAATCCAAACTGGCCTTTGCGGTGGGCAAGGATATCGCGGGCAAAATTATGGTGACTGATATCGCCAAGATGCCCCATCTGCTGATCGCGGGAGCGACCGGTTCCGGTAAATCCGTCTGCATTAATACCCTGATTATGAGCCTGCTTTATAAGTCGTCTCCGGATGAGGTCAAACTGATTATGATCGACCCGAAGGTGGTCGAGCTGAGTACATACAATGGCATTCCCCATCTGTTGATTCCGGTAGTGACGGATCCGAAGAAGGCAGCGGGAGCCCTGAACTGGGCAGTGGCGGAGATGACTCACCGTTATAAGTTGTTTGCCGATTACAATGTCCGGAATCTTGCCGGATATAATGAGAAAATCAAGAATATCGAACATATTGAGGATGACACCAAGCCTCAGAAGCTGCCCCAGATTGTCATCGTGGTGGACGAGCTGGCCGATTTGATGATGGTAGCCCCGGGCGAGGTGGAGGATGCCATCTGCCGTCTGGCTCAGCTGGCCCGTGCAGCGGGGATTCATCTGATTATCGCGACCCAGCGGCCTTCTGTCAATGTTATCACGGGCCTTATCAAGGCCAATATGCCGTCCCGTATCGCCTTTGCGGTATCCTCGGGTGTGGATTCGAGAACCATTCTCGATATGAACGGCGCGGAGAAGCTGCTGGGCAAAGGCGACATGCTGTTCTACCCTTACGGTTATCCGAAGCCAGTCCGCGTACAGGGTGCTTTCGTGTCGGATGAAGAAGTCGGCGCGGTGGTGGAATTCTTAAAGGAACATAACAGTGGCAGCGGATACAGTGAAGCTGTGGAGGAACATATCAATACAGTTCAGACAGCGGAAAGTGAGGGCGCAGCCGGAACCCAGAACGACGGCCCGGAGAGAGACGCCCTGTTCGCGGAGGCCGGAAGATTTATCATTGAGAAGGACAAAGCGTCCATTGGCATGCTGCAGCGGTGGTTCAAGGTGGGCTTCAACCGGGCGGCACGGATCATGGATCAGCTGGCAGAGGCCGGTGTGGTCGGCGAGGAAGCCGGAACCAAACCCCGGGAAATCCAGATGACCCTGGAAGAATTTGAACGATATCTGGATGAATATGTCTGATTGCAAAAGAGAGGAAGCCTTATGAAGTGTCCGAATTGCGGGAACGAACTGGAGCCCGGAAAAATATACTGTGATCACTGTGGTCATGAAATACAGATTGTTCCGGATTACGATCCCCTGGATGAGCTTCTGATAGGCCGCGAGGAGCCGGAAGAACCTGGGATCGGAACGACGCCGAATCCGGAAACGCCCGTGGAGAATGGAGAGAAGAAGCCGTTTCGGGAAAAGAAGAAACCGATGGTCCTGCGTTTTCGTTATAAGTGTCTTCTTTTTCTGGCTGCGGTCCTTGTATGTGGCTGCGTATCCTGGTTCTCCTATTCCGCGATAACCAGCGATCATAATTATTCCTACCAGCTTCGGAAGGGAAGACGGTATGCGGAAAAAGAGGAGTACGAACAGGCTATCCCGTATCTGCTCCGGGCACAGAAGCTGCAGGGTGGGAAAAAGTCCGACGATACAGAAGTATTCCGCCTGCTGGCGGACGCTTATGCGAAAGTCGGAGACAGAGATGCTGCTGTAACTTATATGGAACAGGCCATCGAGGCAGAAACGAAGGCCCGGGGTGATGGCAGAGGATTGAAGGAGCTGTATCTGGATATGATGAATCTGCTGAATGAGACGGGACAGACGGAGATGGTCAGCATTGTCATAGAGGACTGCCCCTATGAGGATATCCGGGAGACTCTTGCCGCCTATCGCATTGAGAAGCCGGTCTGCGATACACCGGAGGGCATCTATAATTATTATTTGAGACTGAACCTGACGGCAGAGTATGGCTCCATCTATTATACACTGGACGGGACCGAACCGACAAAGGAGAGTACCCGTTACGAGGAGCCGGTGGAGCTGACTGAGGAGGGGGACGTGCACCTCTGTGCTGTAGCTATCAATAAAAAGGGTATGGTCAGCGAACCGCTGGTACTGGCCTATAAACTGGATTTTCCGGCTGCGAATACCGACACAGCCGGCGAAGAATAAAGAGGAGGAAGTAATTATGGTAAAGCATCTGGTTATGTGGAACTTCAAAGAGGATTTCCCGGAGGAGAAAAAGGAAGCGCTTGCAAAAGAGGCGGACGCCCGTCTGAAGGCCCTGGTAGGTCAGATTAAGGGCCTGACCTTCGCGGAAATGAAGCTGAACAGGCTTCCGGGAAGCAACCGGGAGCTGCTGCTGGTGTCTGACGTGGAGACCGCGGAGGATTTGGCGGCCTATCAGGTACACCCGCTTCATGTGGCGGTAGCGACTGAGATCATTAAGCCTGCCACCTGCGATCGCGCCTGCTTCGATTATGAGGTGTAAAAAATTAAGATTGTTGGAATTATGGATTTTATGGGATTATTTGCGCAGAAAATCAATCTAACGGTTGAAATCTGCGGGGAATTGCATTATTATATTAAAGATGAGTTAAATTTGGCCGTGGGATATGTTCCGACGGCCCTTAAGCGGGTATTCAAGGATCCGCAAGACTATACTCCAGGAGGGAACGTATGTTCAAGATTGTAAAAGCAGAGCAGCTCTCTGCAAATGTTTACAAGAAAGTTGTCCTCGCTCCGAGAGTGGCAGCATCTTGTCAGCCGGGACAGTTTATTATCGTAAGACTGGATGAGACAGGGGAGCGTATTCCGCTGACTATCTGTGATTATGACAGAGAAGCAGGAACCGTTACGATCGTATTCCAGCCCATCGGTGTATCTACCAGCAAGATGGTAGATCTGAAAGAGGGAGATTATTTCCTTGACTTCGTGGGACCGCTGGGACGTCCGTCCGAGCTGGTAACAGACGATTTCGAAGAGGTAAAGAAGAAGAAGGTTATCTTCATCGCCGGCGGCGTAGGAACCGCTCCGGTATATCCCCAGGCAAAATGGCTTCATGATCATGGCGTAGAGTGCGATATCATCATCGGCGCCCGTTCCAAGGACATCCTGATCATGGAAGAGGAAATGAGCAAGGTTGGTAATCTGTATCTGTGTACCGATGACGGAAGCTACGGCTTCAAGGGCGTAGGTACTGCTATGCTGGAGAAGCTGGTAAGCGAGGGTCATCACTACGATCTGTGCGTAGCCATCGGACCGATGATCATGATGAAGTTCGCCTGCCTGACCACCAAGAAGCTTGGAATTCCGACCATTGTCAGCATGAACCCGATCATGGTAGACGGAACCGGTATGTGCGGAGCCTGTCGTGTGGTTGTAGGCGATGAGGTTAAGTTTGCATGTGTAGACGGACCGGAGTTTGACGGCCACAAGATCGATTTCGATCAGGCTATGAAGCGTGCAGCTATGTACAAGACAGAAGAAGGCCGCCGCATGCTTGCATACAAGGAAGGAAAAACACATCACGGCGGATGTGGAAATTGCGGAGGTGACAAGTAATGGCTGACGTATTAAAGAAGGTTCCGGTAAGAGAGCAGGATCCGAAGGTTCGTGCTACGAATTTCGATGAGGTCTGCCTTGGCTACAATAAGGACGAGGCAGTAGAAGAGGCACAGAGATGTCTCGGATGTAAGAAAGCAAAATGTATGGAAGGCTGCCCGGTACAGATTCATATTCCGGATTTCATCGGCGCAGTAAAGGAAGGCGATTTTGCAAAGGCATACAGCGTTATCAGCGAGTCTTCCGCGCTTCCGGCTATCTGCGGACGTGTATGTCCCCAGGAGAGCCAGTGTGAGGGTCGTTGTATCCGCGGTATCAAGGGCGAAGCTGTTTCCATCGGCAAGCTGGAGCGTTTTGTAGCTGACTGGGCAAGAGAGCAGGGCATTAAGCCGGCAGCTCCCGCAGAGAAGAATGGCAAGAAGGTTGCTGTGATCGGTTCCGGCCCTGCAGGCCTGACCTGTGCAGGAGACCTGGCTAAGCTTGGTTATGATGTAACCATTTTCGAGGCACTGCATAAAGCAGGCGGCGTTCTGGTATACGGTATTCCGGAGTTCCGTCTTCCGAAGGACGGCGTAGTCCTTCCGGAGGTAGAAAATGTAAAATCTCTCGGCGTGAAGATCGAGACTGACGTTATCATCGGAAAGTCTGTAACCATCGACGAGCTGATGGAGAATGAAGGCTTTGACGCTGTATTTATCGGATCCGGTGCAGGACTTCCGAAGTTTATGGGTATCCCGGGCGAGACAGCCTGCGGCGTATTCTCCGCAAACGAGTTCCTGACCAGAAATAACCTGATGAAGGCTTTTGATGAGAAGTATGATACCCCGATCTTCCACGGCAAGAAGGTTGCTGTAGTCGGCGGCGGTAACGTGGCCATGGACGCTGCCCGTACGGCACTGCGTCTGGGCGCTGAGGTACATATCATCTACCGTCGTTCCGAGGAAGAGCTCCCGGCACGTAAGGAAGAAGTACATCACGCAAAAGAAGAGGGCATCATCTTTGATCTGCTGACCAACCCGGTAGAGATTCTCGAGGATGAGAATGACTGGGTAAAGGGTATCCGCTGCGTTCGCATGGAGCTTGGCGAGCCGGATGCTTCCGGAAGAAGACGCCCGGTAGAGGTAGAGGGATCTGAATTCGATATCGACGTTGATACCGTTATCATGTCTCTGGGAACCTCCCCGAACCCGCTGATTTCCTCTACGACCAAGGGTCTGGAAATCAATAAGAGAAAATGTATCGTTGCTGCAGAGGATACAGGAGCTACCTCCAAGGCCGGCGTATTCGCAGGCGGAGACGCTGTAACAGGCGCTGCTACCGTTATCCTGGCAATGGGCGCAGGCAAAGAGGCTGCAAAGGGTATCCACGAATACCTGAGCCAGAAATAAATCGCACATCATGTGAGTCCAAAGTCGTATCACAGAAAATCTCTGTGGTACGACTTTTTTTTCGGGAAGCTTCTTGCCAACCCCGGGTAGCTCTGGTAAGATAAAAAAGATTTTATGAAAGAATATTTTACAGAAAAGAGAGGAATTCCCTATGAAACTTACAATTCTGGGAACCGGCAGTGCGCTGGTGACGGAATGTTATAATACCTGTTATGTTTTAACCAGTGAAGAAGGTCATTTTCTGGTGGACGGAGGAGGCGGCAGTGAAATCCTGGCAAGACTGAAGCGGGCAGGGATTGACGTCAACGACATTCACCATATTTTTGTAACCCACAAGCATATCGATCATGTGATGGGAATTATCTGGATGCTGCGTGTGATCTGCCAGAATATGAACGCCGGAAAGTATCAGGGAGAGGCTTATATCTACGCCCATCAGGAACTGACGGAAATGCTTCGGACCCTGGCGGAGATGCTGCTGAACAAAAAAGAGACGAAGCTCATCGGCGACCGGGTACATCTGGTTCCCGTGTCCGACGGTGAGCAGAAGAAGATTCTGGGGCACACCTACACCTTCTTTGATATCGGCTCCACCAAGGCAAAGCAGTACGGTTACATGTGTGATCTGGGGGATGGTCGAAAACTGACCTGCTGCGGTGACGAGCCCTACAATGAGAAAGAGGAGCAGTATGCCGCCGAAAGCGACTGGCTTCTCCACGAGGCCTTCTGTCTGGACGGGCAGGCTGACATCTTCCGGCCCTATGAAAAGCATCATTCTACAGTAAAGGACGCCTGCGAGCTGGCAGAGCGCCTGCATGTGAAAAATCTGGTGTTGTACCATACGGAGGATAAGAATATCGCCCGTCGCCAGGAGCTGTACCGGGCGGAGGGAGAAACATATTTTACCGGAAACCTTCTGATTCCGGAGGATGTGGATGTGATTGAATTATGAAAATAACCTGTGTCGTAGTGGGCAAAATAAAAGAGAAATATTTTACGGACGCCATCAAGGAATATTCCAAGCGCCTGAGCCGCTACTGCAAGCTGGAAATTGTGGAACTGGCGGATGAAAAAACGCCGGACGGCGCCAGCGAGGCAGAGGAGCAGGCCATCCGGGAAAAGGAAGGGGAGCGGATTCTGAAGACTCTGAAGGACGACGCCTATGTGATCGCCCTGGCTATTGAGGGAAAGATGCTGGATTCTGTGGAGCTGTCCAAAAAGATTGAGAGCCTGGGTATTAGCGGTACCAGCCACATTGCTTTTGTGATTGGCGGTTCCTTAGGTCTGGCCCCGGCGGTCATGAAGCGGGCGGATTACGCTTTAAGCTTTTCCCGTATGACCTTTCCCCATCAGCTGATGCGGGTGGTACTGCTGGAGCAGCTGTACCGGAGCTATCGGATTATGAAAAACGAACCCTATCATAAATAGGGGGCAGAAAAGCAGCCAACAGATGAAAGAATAGAAAATCTGTTGGCTGCTTGTGTTTCGGAAAACGATGAATTTACAGCGTCTTATCATGCCGGTGATTCTGCTCGTAATCCTTCAGACTTTCGATCACCTTTGGAGACAGGGGAATCAGTGCTATCATATTGAAGATGGTCATCAGGCCGATACCGATGTCGCCCAGATCCCAGACGAAGGTGTAGGCCGCCAGTCCACCGATAAAGAGCATCACCAGGGCCAGTACCTTGTAAAGAGTCTGGGAGATCCAGTTATCGCCGAAGAGGTAGGCCACATTGGAACGGGCGTAAAACAGGATCCCGATAAAGGTGGAGAAGCTGAATAACCATAGAATGACAGCGATAAAGATCACGCCGATTTCACCGATGTGGTAGCGCATGGCGGTCTGTAACAGATCCATGCCCTGGAGCCCGTCGGTCAGAGAGACAGGCGTCAGAAGCATAATCAGAGCTGAACAGCTGCAGATGAGCAGGGTGTCTATGAAGACGCCCAGGGCCTGCAGAAGTCCCTCCTTAGCCGGATGGCTGATGTCAGCTGCGGCTGCTGCGCAGGGGGCGGAACCGCTTCCTGCTTCGTTGGAGAAGAGGCCGCGCTTGATACCGTTCATAACGACTGCGCCCATGCCTCCGGCAACAGCCTGACGGACGCCAAAGGCTTCTGCAAAAATGCGGGCGAAGACGGCGGGAACCTGTCCGATATTTTTGAAAATGATGAAAAGTGTCAGGACAAAATACAGGCCCGCCATAATCGGAACCACCACATCCAGCACCTTCACAGTCGCGTTTTTCCGAAGTACGATGAAAGCAGCCACCAGAACCAGTACAATAGTGGTGTACAGCGGCGGGATGTGGAAGGCGTTCTGAAAGGCTGAGGATACGGAATTTCCGATAACCTGGCTGATGCCGCACCAGCACAGGAGACCGGAGAGGGCGAAGAGCACCGCAATGACGGAACGCTTCTTTTTGCTTCCGGGCTTCACGAACAGGGCGTGAATATAATAGGCCGGGCCGCCCCGGAAGCCGCCGTAGAGGGGATCCCGCTGCTTGTAGATCTGGGCCAGCGTGGCCTCCGCGAAAGCGGTGGAGGAGCCCAGAAGAGCCATCACCCACATCCAGAAGACTGCACCCGGTCCTCCGGCAGAGATGGCCGCCACCACGCCGATGAGATTTCCCATGCCCACCCGGGTGGCCGTGGAGACGATCAGGGCCTGAAGCCCCGAGATCCCGTCTTTGTGCTCCGGACTGCGCTTTTCGATGGAGACCCGGAGCATTTCCGGAAATAGTCGGAAGGGAAGTCCCCGGGTTCGGATCGTAAAATAAATTCCCGCCGGGGCCAGAAGCAGCACCAGCAGCGAAAGCCCCAGAGAGCTTCCTCCAGGCAGGGGAAGGGTCACCAGATCGCCCCAGAGGAAATTGTATACAAGGTGAATCAGATTCATAAAGTAAGTCATAAGCCGTCTCCCTTTTTTCTTTATTCTTTTAGTATACCTTAGATTCCCGGGTTTGTATATTGAAACCGGGAAAAATTTCTGGTAAAATAGCAAAGAAATTAAACAAACATAATAAATACAAAAATTTATAATATATGGAAAATGGGAGGTTCCCAGTGATTAATATAGAAGAAGAGAACGACGAAGCATGGGAGCGCGGGCGTGCCAGACGGCGGGCTGAGCGGCGCAGAAGAAGACGGCGGCAGGCCAGAATCAGGCGGGCGATGGTCCTTGCATGTATGGGACTGGTCCTGATTTTGGTGGTAGTACTTGGCGTCACGACCGTCCGGCGAATTAGCAATAAATCCGAGAAGGGAACCGTGGAGAGCATCTATCTGACACAGAAGACAAAGCTGAAGGCCGCAGTACCGGCGGACACAGGTGCTGCGGGAGATACAGGTACAGAGACCAGTTTCCCCTATGTGTCAACTGGCGATTATGCCATCAGCGGTCTGGACACGGCTCCTTATCTGGGCAGTGACGAGGTCACCAGTACCCGGGCCCTTTTGGTGGATGCGGACAACCGTACGGTTCTGTATCAGCGGGGCGCAGGCGACCGGATCAGCCCGGCGTCCATGACCAAGGTGCTGACCCTTCTGGTGGCGGTGGAGCACGTGTCGAATCTTAGTGACACCTTTACCATCACCCGGGAGATCACCGACTACAGCTATTCCCACGATTGCAGCGCCGTGGGTTTCGATGAAAATGAGACCGTGACCGTAAAAGATCTCTTATATGGAACCATCCTGCCCTCCGGAGGCGACGCGGCGGCAGGCCTGGCCTGTTACGTTTCCGGTTCCCTGGACGGTTTTGTGGAGCTGATGAATCAGAAGCTTCAGGAGCTGGGACTCTCCGGCAGTGCTCATTTCACCAACTGTGTGGGACTCTACGACGACAATCATTACTGTACGCTGTATGATCTGGCGGTGATTATGGAAGCAGCTATGGATAACGAGCTTTGCCGGGAGATTCTGAACACCCGGACTTATGTGACCTCTTCTACCGAGCAGCACCCGGACGGCATCACCATTTCCAACTGGTTCCTGCGGCGGATCGAAGACAAGGACACCCATGGGGAAATTATCGGCGCGAAGACCGGCTACGTGGTACAGTCCGGCAACTGCGCGGTGAGCTCTAGTAAGTCGGACAGCGGACGCCAGTATATCTGCGTGACAGCGGACGCCCACAGCGCCTGGAGGTGCATCTACGACCATGTAGCGGTCTATGCAAACTACACAGAGTAGCCGAAGATGTGTAAGAAAACATTGACTATCCGAACGCAAAAAATTATAATAGGAACAGAAATGGGAGCGCAGGAATTTACAGATGTGCTCTCATTTCCTTGAGCAACAGGAAAGGACGCGGCTTACATAGTATGCAGAAGGAACTGGACTATTTTACGATTGAACATTCTTATGGAGGAAATCAGGACTGGTTTTGGGATCCCATGATGAAGATCGGAGGCTGCGCGGCGGTGACCGCCTGCGACAGCAGCATTTACTTCGACTGTTATAAGGGAACCTCCGGGCTCTATCCCTATGAAAAGACAGCACTGACGAAAAAGGATTACGTAAAGTTCGGTATGAAGATGAAGCCTTATCTGAAACCACGCCATACAGGCATTGACTCGCTGGAGATTTATATGGACGGTTTTGGAAAATATCTGGCAGATAATGGCTGCGACACCGTTCATATGGAGCCGCTCCCCGGTACGGAGGATGTGGAAAAGGCGAAGGCTGCAGTCATAGCTTCCGTTGACAGAGGCTTCCCGGTACCCTGCCTGATTCTGAAGCATGAGAACCCTCTGTTTGCCGATTATGTATGGCACTGGTTTCTGCTGACCGGCTACGACACGGCGGGAGATATCGCTATGGTCAAAGCGGTGACCTACGGCGGAAGCAAGTGGCTGGATATGGATGATCTGTGGAACACAGGCCATGAGAAGAAGGGCGGCCTGATTCTATATAAGGAAAAGAAAGAGGAGTAGAAAAATGAGTATCAGAGTAGGAATTATGGGATACGGCAATCTGGGAAGAGGCGTAGAGTGCGCGGTGGCCCAGAATCCGGATATGGAGCTGAAGGCGGTATTTACCAGAAGAAATCCGGAGGATCTACACATCTGGTCTGAGACAGCAGAGGTTGTAAGTGCCTCCAAGCTGGCGGACTGGAAGGACGAACTGGACGTCCTGATTCTCTGCGGCGGAAGTGCCACCGACCTGCCGAAGCAGACGCCGGAGTACGCAAAATATTTCAATGTCATCGACAGCTTCGACACCCACGCACAGATTCCGAAGCATTTCGCGGATGTGGACGCAGAGGCGAAGAAGAGCGGCAGGGTAGCCATTATTTCCGTAGGCTGGGATCCGGGCCTGTTTTCCCTGAACCGTATGTATGCAGGCGCAATTCTGCCGGAGGGCAAGGATTACACCTTCTGGGGCAAGGGCGTAAGCCAGGGCCATTCTGACGCGATCCGTCGGATCAAGGGCGTCAAGGACGCAAGACAGTACACCATCCCTGTGGAGAGCGCTCTGGAGGCTGTGCGGGCCGGAAAGAATCCGGAGCTGACTACCCGGGAAAAGCATACAAGAGAATGCTTTGTCGTTCTGGAGGAGGGCGCTGATCCCGCAAAAATAGAAGAAGAGATCACGACCATGCCCAATTATTTCGCAGACTATGATACCACCGTTCATTTCATTACCGAAGAGGAGATGCAGCAGTATCACAGCCGTCTGCCTCATGGCGGATTCGTGCTTCGAAGCGGCGTGACCGGACGGGAAAAGGAGAATCATCACCTGATCGAATATACCCTGAAGCTGGATTCCAACCCGGAGTTTACTTCCAGCGTGCTGGTGGCTTACGCGAGAGCGGCTTACCGCATGAGCCAGGAGGGCCTGAGCGGCTGCAAGACCGTATTTGACGTGGCTCCGGCTTACTTAAGCGCCAAGAGTGGAGAAGAACTGCGGGCAACCCTGCTGTAAGAACAGAATGGATATGCTGCGTGGAAAAATCGAAGCTAAATTAAGCGCCTACCCGGTCTGTGAATATGCCTTTGTAAGTCCGAAGGAGATTCCTTTCCGGGAGGAGGTGCGTTATATCTGCCAGACTGAATGTCCCCGCTACGGCACATCCTGGTCCTGTCCGCCTGCGGTGGGGACAGTGGAGGAGTGCCGGAAACGGTGCCTCGGATACGAGGACGTATTGATGTTTACCACCATTGCCGAGGGCGTGGATACGGAGGATATGTCCGCTATGTTGGCCACACGCCGGGAGCATGAGGAGATTACTAGGCAGATCCGGGATGAGATGCAGGATTTCTGCGGGAACATGCAAGTGCTTTCCACGGAGTCCTGTGCCATCTGTGAGAAATGCGCCTACCCGGACGCACCCTGTCGTCATCCGGATCGGATGTTCCCCTGCATTGAGAGCTACGGCATCCTGGTGACGGAGCTGGCGGAGAAAAATGGCATCACCTTTATGGGCGGAAGCGGACTGGTGACCTGGTTCAGTCTCATTTTATACAACAGGAAATTCTGATAGAATTCCCTGTTGTACAACCCTCCGGGGGATCGCACTGCGGCAGAGTGGAATTATGTCGCTAAAGCGACCTGCCGCAGGCGGAGAATCCTGCAACGCAGGATTCTATATAAACGGGCATAGGCGGAAAGAAAACTGCATATAGTGAGGTAAGGAAAACAAAGGTCCGGAATTCATGAGCGTAAAGGAGCGGCTGACAGATGCTCTGAATCTGCCAAAGGATCTGACGCTGGGTGCAGTGATTCTGACCATTACCGGAAAGCATGAGGCTTATGTGGAGAACTACATGAGCCTCATTGAGTATACGGATGAGCTCATCCGGATCCAGACCCGCACCTGCAAGCTGGAGATTCACGGGACGGGGCTTGATATTGCCTATTATACCAATGAGGAAATGAAAATCACCGGAGAGCTTCTGGAGGTGAAATATTGCTGATTTGGTTGTTCCGTTATCTGAAGGGTTACGTGCGGATTCGCATCCGGGGCTACTCGCCGGAACGCTTCCTGAATCTCTGTAAAGCCCGGGGAATTGTCCTGTGGGACTTACAGAATATGGAAAATGAATATGAAATGAATCTCAGTATCCGGGATTTTCGAAAAATCCGGCCCCTGTGCAGAAAGGCCCGGGCGCATCTTGTCATTACCGAGCGCCATGGGCTTCCTTTTTTTCTGTACCGGAATCGGCGACGGAAGATGTTCCCCGTCGGGATGCTGGCCTGCTGTCTGCTGCTCTACGTGCTGTCCCTGTTTATCTGGGACATCCGCATCGAGGGCAACCGGGCCCGGAGTACGGATGTTTTGCTGGATTATCTGGCGGAGGAACAGGTGGTCCATGGCATGCAAAAGAGCGCGGTGGACTGTAAGGAAATCCAGTCGCTGCTGCGGATTCATTTCCCGGATCTGACCTGGGTGTCGGCCCGGATCAGAGGAACCCAGCTCATCATCCGCGTCCGGGAAAATCAGGATCTGGAAGCGGAGGTTCAGAAAAATCCGGTGGAGACGAAGGAAGAAGCTGCAGATCTCTGCGCAGAACGTCCGGGCGTTATCACCAGTATTCTGGTGCGAAGCGGCACAGCCCGAGTACAGCCAGGGGACGAGGTGGAAGCCGGAACCGTGCTCATCGACGGCGCGGTGGAAATCCGGGACGACAACGGCGAGGTGACCGGTTATCAGGAAGTGCGGGCTGACGGCGATGTCTGGGCCAGAACTGTATACCGCTATGAAAATCAGTTTTCCATGTCCCATGAGGCCAGGCATTTTACCGGAAAGAAGCGTTACGGGATCTATCTGAAGGCCGGGAACGGGCTCGTTGCCCTTACGGATCCCAGAACCTTTCCCCTGTATACCACTGTGGAAAAAGAGTATCCGCTGCATTTAACCGGAAATTTTTACCTGCCCCTGTCCTTCGGGACCCTGGAGCGGGCCGAATATGAGCTTTACACGGAAAAGTATACGAAAAAAGGGGCAAAAGCCCTGGCGGAAACGGATCTTAATGAATTTTTAAATAATTTACTGCAAAAAGGGGTTCAAATTGTCAGAAATGATGTTAAAATAGATATTGGCAGGAATTTTTGCGTCTCGAAGGGCAAGATCGAAGTCCTGGAAGAGATTGCGGTTCCGAAGATCAGACAGAAGGAGCAGTCAGTACTTGAGTAATATCGTGGAAAAGATGCTGGACGTACCGGCCGAGCATCAGAGCAATGTGTTCGGACAGTTCGACAGCCATATCAAAAAAATAGAGCAGGCCCTGAAGGTATCGGTCATTGCCCGGGACGGCGAGGTGAAGATTCTGGGACCGTCTGAGTACACCAGGCAGGCAGCCCGGGTTATCGAGCAGCTTCTGGAGCTCTCGAGACGCGGCAATGTGATTCAGGAACAGAACGTGGACTACGCCCTGGCACTCTCTATGGAGGGACAGGAGCAGGCAGTCGTGGAGATCGACAAAGAGCTTATCTGCCATACCATCGCAGGCAAGCCCATCAAGCCCAAGACCCTGGGTCAGAAGAAATATGTGGATCTGATCCGGAATCATATGATCGTATTTGGCACCGGACCGGCCGGAACCGGCAAGACCTATCTGGCCATGGCCATGGCAATTACTGCCTTTAAAAATAATGAGGTGAGCCGGATTATCCTGACCCGTCCCGCCATCGAGGCCGGTGAGAAGCTGGGCTTTCTGCCGGGCGATCTGCAGAGTAAGGTGGATCCCTACCTGCGGCCTCTTTACGACGCCCTGTATCAGATCATGGGCGCGGAGAGCTTTCTGAAAAATATGGAAAAGGGGTTGATCGAGGTAGCTCCCCTTGCTTATATGCGCGGCCGTACCCTGGACAATGCCTTTATTATCCTGGACGAGGCCCAGAATACGACCCCGGCCCAGATGAAGATGTTTCTGACCCGTATCGGCTTCGGATCCAAGGTCATCGTGACCGGCGACGCCAGCCAGAAGGACCTGCCAAGCGGCACCAAGTCCGGCCTGGAGGTGGCACTGAAGGTGCTCTCCAGGGTGGAGGACATCGGCTTTTGCGAGCTCACCAGCAAGGATGTGGTGCGTCATCCGCTGGTACAGAAGATCGTTCAGGCATACGAGACTTATGAGAAAGCCCAGGAGCGCAGAAGCTCCAGAAAGGACAGCCATGACTATCAACGTAGAAGATGAAAGCAATAAGACCCTGCCGGACGTGGACACGGAAGGCATCGCCAGGAAGGTCATCGAGGCGGCGCTGGATTATGAGAAATGTCCCTACGAGGCGGAGGTCAATCTGCTTCTGACCGATGACGCGGGCATTCACGAGATGAACCGGGAGCACCGGGGGATTGACCGTCCCACAGACGTCCTGTCTTTCCCGATGCTGGAGTATGAGACCCCGGCGGATTTCTCTTTTGTGGAGGAGGATGAGGAGGACTGCTTTAACCCAGAGAGTGGCGAACTGGTGCTGGGCGACATCGTCATTTCCGTGGACAAGGTCATGGAGCAGGCCGAGAAATACGGTCACAGCCGGACGCGGGAGTACGCGTTCCTGATCGCCCACAGTATGCTGCACCTTTTCGGCTACGATCACATGGTACCGGAGGAGGCAAAGGTGATGGAGGCGAAGCAGGCTGCCATTCTGGAAAGCCTGAATATTTTACGTTAGGGAGGATTTCCGGATGAAGCAGGGGTACCTGAAGAAACTGGGCATGCTGTGTCTGGCCGCAGGCCTTATGATAACGGCGGGCTGCGGAAAGGCAGAGACACAGGAGGCCAAAGAAGATACATTCAACACCGAGGCGGAGGTCATCGCCTGGGAGAAAGAGGAGCAGACGGATAACGAAGACGATACTGCAGGAGAGAAAGAAAAACCGGCTCCCCGCGAGGTGGTAGACGGCAAGATTCGAAGCTATTTCAGCGGTGAATGGATCGACGAGGAGCTTGGGAAAACCAGGCCGCTGGCCATCATGTTAAATAATACCTCGGCGGCGCTTCCCATGTCCGGCGTATCGAACGCGTCGGTCATCTACGAGTGCCCGGTGGAGGGGCGTATCACCCGCTGGATGGGCGTTTTTGAGGACTGGAAGAATCTGGGAAGAATCGGCTCCGTGCGAAGCTGCCGTCTCTATTATCTTCATTTTGCCCAGGAGTTCCATCCGGTGTACGCCCATTTCGGACAGGCCCAGTACGCGCTTTCAGATCTGAACAGCGGTAAATTCGACGTGCTGTCAGGCGGAACCAAGGGCATCAAGCATCCGGCCACGGCCATGTACGACCGCATCAGCCGTCCGGGTAAGGCTACGGAGCATACGCTCTACGCATTTCCCAAGGGCATTTTGAAGGATATCGAGAAAAAAGGGTATGATATGACCATGCCAGAGGATTACCCGGGCAAATTCAAGTTTGCGGATACGGGCGAGATCGCGGAGTATCAGGGCTATCCGGACGCTACGGTTCTGAAACCTGGCGGAGACGGCGGCAAAAACGGCTTTGGCGGCGTCAGGGCAACCTTCAAGTACAATGCCTCTGATCGGAAGTACTATCGCTGGACCTACGGCAATCCCCACACGGACGAACTGAACGGACAGCAGGTGGCGGTAACTAACGTCATTTTCCAATACTGTGACGGCAATGTGCTGGACGCCAAGGACTATCTGCATTTCGCAACTCAGTCCAACGGCAATGAATGTAAAGTGTTCACCAATGGCAAGGAGATCGACGGCTACTGGAAGAATCCGGGAGAACTTGGCACTCCGGCCCGTTATTACGATGAAAACGAGCAGGAAATAGTATTGAATAACGGAAAGACCTTTATCTGTATCATCTGGAATGATTATAAGGATGACGTGGTCGTTCAGTAAGGAAAAGCGGAATCATGGGAAAGAAAAACAGCTCAAAATCCAACTATATTATGCAGGGCAGCATTCTGGCTATCGCGTCCATCGTGAGCCGGATCATCGGACTTCTCTACCGGCTGCCGGTCACCAATATCATCACGGACCATGGAAATGATTATTATTCCGCAGCCTACGAGATCTACAATGTAATCTTATTGATATCCTCTTACAGCCTGCCCCTGGCGGTATCCAAGGTGGTATCGGCCAGGGTGGCGCTGGGCGAATACCGCAATTCCTGGCGGGCCTTTAAGGGAGCCCTCTACATGGCCCTGGTGGTGGGCGCGGCCGGTTCGGCTCTGACCTTCTTCGGCGCAGGATTCTTTACGGGAACCCTTCTCAATACGCCGGAAAGTGAGCTATGCCTGAAGGTGCTGGCTTTGGCGGTCTTTGTCATGGCGGTGATGGGCGTACTCCGGGGCTTTTTCCAGGGCATGGGAACCATGATGCCTACGGCTATTTCCCAGATCATTGAGCAGATCGTCAACGCCATCGTGAGTATCGCGGCGGCCAGTTATCTGTTCTCTTACGGCGTGAAGCTGGATGCAGCGGCAGGCATCACGAACGGCAAGAGCGGAGCCATCTACGGCGCGGCCGGAAGTACCCTGGGTACCAGCCTGGGCGCGGCGGCCGGCCTTCTGTTCCTGATTATGGTTATGCTCATGTACAACCGGGTGCTCCAGAAAAGTATGCGCCGGGATCATGTGAGTCGGCAGGAGAGCTACGCAAGCACCCTGCGGGTTCTGATAATGACCATCGTACCCGTTATCTTAAGCACGGCAGTCTATAATATCAGCGGCATCGTGGATCAGGGCGTGTTCAAATATCTGATGCTGGATGTGCAGAAAGCGGATAAGAGCACGGTGGAGATCTACTGGGGCATCTACGTGGGCAAATATAAGCTTCTGACCAATGTGCCCATTGCCGTAGCGTCAGCCCTGTCCGCGTCTACAATCCCGGCGCTCACCAGAGCACGGATTTCCGGCGACTGGGACGAGATGCGCAGGAAAACAGAGGGTGCTATCCGTATGGTTATGATGATCTGTATCCCCAGTGCCTTCGGCCTGACGGCTCTGGGTGAGCCGATCCTGGATCTTTTGTCCTGGAACAGCAATGAGATCGCGCCGAAGCTCTTTCTGATTGGTTCGGCTTCCGTCATTTTCTACGGCCTGTCCACCCTGACCAACGGTATCCTCCAGGGCATCGACCAGATGCAGATTCCGGTGCGGAATGCAGTCATTGCCTTGGTGACCCATCTGCTTCTGATGATTGGACTGGTACAGTTTGGCAGGCTCCATATCTATGGTGTGGTCATTGCCTATATGTTCTTCGCTGTTCTCATGTGTATCCTGAACGGCGCGGCCATTCGAAAGCATCTGGATTATCATCAGGAGATCAAACGGACTTTTGTGATTCCGGCTGTATCCTCCCTGATTATGGCGCTGGCCGTCTGGCTTCTGTATCAGCCGCTCCATAAGGTGATCGGTGTGCGGATTTCCACGGTTCTCTGCCTGGGTCTGGCGGTGATCCTTTACGCCTTCTTTATCCTGCTGCTGCACGGCATCACCGAGGACGAACTGCGGGCCTTCCCCAAAGGAAGAACGCTGGTTCGGATCCTGAAGAAAATTCATCTTCTATAAAGTTTCGAAATGAAAACCCTTCTTTTTGGACATACTATTCAAAAAAGGAGGGTTTTTTATGGCAAAACGAATTCTGGCGGCTATGGCAGGGATCGGGATTCTGATGGGCCTGGCCTATTATTCCGGCAGTCTGACCTCGGAGCGGGCCCTGGAACAGGAGCGGGCCAGACTTCTGGCGCAGATTGAGAGCCTGGAGCTTCTGACCAGAGAGCAGGCGGCTGCGGGGCGGGATACGGTGCGGGCGGAGACCACAGACTCTACGGAGAAACAGCCGGAGGGCCGGGAGACGCGGGAACCGGACGAAGAAGCTTTGGATACGGAAACTTCGGATACGGCGCTGTTTTATCTGAAAGAAAGGGACGGGTATCTTGCCATTTACCGGGAAGACGGCACGACCCTGTACGAGACCACAGACATACCATTATCATTGCTTCCGGAAGCCTTACAGCAGGAAATCCGTGCCGGAAAGAGCGTGGAGAGCGAACAGGCGCTCTATGATTTCTTGGAGAATTACTCCAGTTAAACTTGCTATTCCGGTCATTATGGTGTAAAGTTAAATGGACTACAAGTAAAGGACAAAAGACATGGATACAGAGTATAGAGAGAAAATAAAAGATAAAAAACGCATTGTGGTAAAGGTGGGAACCTCCTCGCTGATTCATAAGGAGACTGGCGGCCTGGATCTCATCAAGGTGGAACATCTGGTGCGGGAGCTTTCGGATCTGCACAATCAGGGCAAGGACGTGATTCTGGTCACCTCCGGCGCCATCGGTGTGGGAAGAAAAGCCGCGGGCCTTACAGAAAAGCCGGACAGCATTCCCATGAAGCAGGCCTGCGCGGCTATCGGTCAGGCGAGACTGATGATGATCTATCAGAAGTTCTTCGCCGAGTATAATCAGGTGGCGGCACAGATTCTGATGACCCGCAACACCATGATCAATCCGAAGAACCGCAGACATGCCCAGGATACCTTCGGAGAGCTGTTGAACTTAGGAGCCATCCCGGTAGTCAATGCCAACGACAGTATCTCCACCTTTGAGATTCTCCATGGCGACAATGACACCCTGTCGGCCATCGTGGCTTCCCTGGTGGACGCAGATCTGTTGATCCTGCTCTCGGACATCAACGGCCTTTACACAGATAACCCGAACACGAACCCGGACGCGGAGTTTGTCCCCTTCGTGGAATATCTGAACGAGGATCTGATGGGGATGGGAAAGGATGCAGTGAGCAGCGTGGGAACCGGCGGCATGGCCACCAAGCTTATCGCGGCGGAGCTTGCCACCGCGGCAGGCGCGGATATGCTGATTGCCAACGGCGGCGATATGAGCGTCATTCACAAGATCGTGGGTGGCGGGCAGTATGGAACCTTTTTCCAGGCACATAAGGATGAACATTTTGATTTAAAAACATTTCTGGAGGCGCATTTCTCATGAAAAAAGCAGGAATGGTACTGGAGGGCGGCGGCACCAGAGGCGTATTTACAGCCGGCGTACTGGACTATTTTATGGAACAGGGCATGTATCTGCCCTATGTAATCGGCGTGTCGGCGGGAGCCTGCAACGCGGTGGACTATGCGTCCCACCAGCCGGGGCGGATGAAGCTGTGTACCATTGATTTTCTGGAGGCCGGAAGCTATGTGGGACTTAAATCCCTGGTGAAGACTCACAGCCTCTTCAATATGGATTTGATCTTTGATATTTTTCCAAATAAGATCATTCCCTTTGACTACGACACATTCTTTTCCTCTGGCATGGAGTGCATTCTGACGGCCACCAACGCCCTGACCGGCAAGGCCGAGTACCTGTCGGAGAAAAGCGACCGTCAGCGGCTGATGACCATCTGCCGGGCTTCGTCCAGTCTCCCGGTGGTATCGCCCATCGTAGATGTAGATGGCACGCCCATGGTGGACGGCGGCGTGGCGGATTCCGTGCCGATTCGAAAAGCTCTGCATGACGGCGTGAAGAAGCCCATTATCATCCTGACGAGACAGGAGGGCTACCGGAAAGCGCCCGCGAAGAAGACATTGAAAATGGCGCAGATTATGTACCAGAAGTACCCGAATCTGATTCGTGCCATCAAGTACCGGGCCTATTATTACAACCGCACCATGGAGCTCATTGAGGATCTGGAACACCGGGGCCATGTCTTTGTGATCCGTCCGCAGGTTCCGGTGGTCAAGAATACGGAGAATCACGTAGAAATTTTAACAGATTTTTACAATCACGGATATGAATACGCACAGGACATTTTTGAAAAAGCGGCGTCCTTTGCGGGATGGGAAGGAGAAAAGTAAATGGATCCACAGAAGATTGCGCGCATCAACGAGCTGTACCGCCGTTCCAAGGCGGAGGGGCTGACCGATGCGGAGAAGAAAGAGCAGAAGCTGCTGCGCCTGGAATATATCGAGGCCGTCCGCATGAACCTGCGCGGACAGCTCAACAACATTGATATCAAGGAAAAAGACGGAAGCGTCGTAAATCTGGGTGAAAAGTATGATGCAGACAGGAAAGGAAACTAAAAAGGATTTAAAGAAAGCGCTGCGAAAGGAAATCAAGGCGCTGCGGGCGGCCCATACGGACGAGCAGATCCATGAGCTGAGTCTGGGCGTGCGGGATCAGGTGCTGACTCTGCCGGAGTACCGGGAGGCTGAGGTGATCTATGCCTATGTGGACTGCAAGCATGAGGTGGAGACCTCCGATATCATCCGGGCGGCCTGGGCTGACGGAAAAAGAGTGGCCGTGCCGAAGGTGCTGGGGCAGGATATGAAGTTCTTCTACATCACTTCTCTGGAAAATGATCTGGAGGAGGGCTATTTCGGTATCCGGGAGCCGTTTGAAAAGCACGCGGCGGATGAAACCGGCGATGAGGAAAAGGCTCTGATGCTGATGCCGGGCGTGGCCTTTGACGAAGAGCGTCATCGGATTGGCTACGGCGGAGGCTTTTACGACCGTTTCCTGGAGGCGCATCCGAAGCTTTCCAGAGTGGCGCTGGCTTTTGAATTCCAGGTAAAAAAAGAGGTTCCTTATGAAACGTTTGACATCTGTCCGGAGAAAATCGTGACAGAGAAACGGGTAATTGGGAGGGTATAGATGACATTAGAGTGCATTGGACAGAGAGCAAAAGAGGCGGAGCCGATTTTACGTGTGATGACCCGGGAAGAGAAAGACCGGGTGCTTTTGAAGGCGGCGGAGCTTCTTGTGAGCGAACAGGAAAAGATCCTTGTGGCCAATGAAAAGGACATGCAGGCGGGACAGGAGCGGGGGATGAAGCCGGGACTTCTGGATCGATTGAAGCTTACAAAGGAGCGCATCGCGGGCATGGCGGAAGGACTTCGCCAGATCGCGGATCTGCCGGATCCGGTGGGCGAGGTCATGAAGGACTGGGTGCCGGAGAACGGCCTCCATATCCGCCAGGTGCGGGTGCCCCTTGGCGTCATCGGTATCATTTACGAGGCCCGGCCCAATGTGACGGCGGACGCCTTCGGACTCTGCTTTAAGACCGGTAATCCGGTGGTGCTACGGGGCGGAAGCGACGCGATTCATTCCAATCAGGCCATTACTGAGGTGCTTCAGAAAGCCCTTGCAGCGAACGGCTGCCCGGAGAGCTCTATACAGCTCCTGACTGATACCAGCCGTGAGACGGCGGCAGTTTTTATGAAGCTGAACAGGTACATAGATGTGTTGATCCCAAGAGGAAGCGCGGGACTTATCGCTACGGTTGTAAATAACAGTACGATCCCGGTCATCGAGACTGGTTCCGGCAACTGCCACATCTATGTAGACGAGGCCGCGGATCTCGAAATGGCTGTGAATATTGTATACAATGCCAAGACCCAGCGCATCGGCGTCTGCAACGCCTGCGAATCTCTGGTGGTAAACCGGAAGGTGAAAGACGCCTTTCTGCCGCTTTTGGCGAAGCGCCTGCAGGAGAAAAACGTGGAGCTGCGGGGCGACGAGGCGGCCCGGGAAGCGGTAGCGATGACGCCGGCTACCGAGGAGGACTGGGGAACCGAGTATCTGGACTACATTCTCTCGGTGAAGACTGTGGATACGGTGGAGGAGGCCATTGCCCATATCAACCGCTATAATACAGGCCACTCTGAGGCGATTATCACAGAAAATAAAGAACATGCAGAGAAATTTTTAAAGGAAGTGGACGCGGCGGCGGTCTATGTGAACGCTTCGACCCGCTTTACCGACGGCTTTGAGTTCGGCTTCGGCGCGGAGATCGGCATCAGCACCCAGAAGCTGCACGCCAGAGGCCCCATGGGACTGGTAGCGCTTACTTCTTATAAATACGAGATTACCGGCAGTGGCCAGGTAAGGGGGTAACCAATGAGAGTCATAGCAGGAACGGCCAGAAGCATGCCGCTCAAATGCATCGAGGGACTGGACACCAGACCCACCACCGACCGAATCAAAGAGACCTTATTTAATATGCTTCAGCCGGAGATCCCGGGCTGTCGGTTTCTCGATCTCTTCGGCGGAAGCGGGGCCATCGGCATCGAGGCCTTAAGCCGGGGCGCGGACTATGCGGCCTTTGCGGAAAATAACCGGAAGGCCTATGACTGCATCGGCGACAACCTGGCCTTTACAAAACTTGCGGACAGGGCGCGGGTATTCTTTATGGACGCCCTGGGTGCCCTTCGTGTGCTGGAGGGCGAGGAGCCCTTTGATATCATTTTCCTGGATCCGCCCTATGGAAAGGGACTGGAGCGGGAGGTACTCGGTTATCTTCTGGATTCCAGCCTCCTGACAGAAGATACGACCATCATTCTGGAGGCGGCCTTAAATGAGGAGACCGACTGGATCGAAAATCTGGGATACCATATCCGTAAGGTGAAAAAATACAAGACGAATAAGCATCTCTTTATTGAGATGGATGAGGAAGACGAATGATTAGAGCAATTTATGCGGGAAGCTTTGACCCGGTGACCAAGGGACATCTGGATGTGATCATCCGCGCGTCCCGGATCGTGGACGAGCTGGTGGTGGGCGTCTTGAACAACCGCGCCAAAACTCCGTTGTTTTCTGTGGAAGAACGTGTTAAGATGTTAGAGGAGGTCACAAAGGAATACCCGAATATCAAGATTCGTTCCTTTACGGGACTTCTGGTGGATTTCGCCAAGGAGTGCGAGGCCCACATTATTGTGAGGGGCCTGCGCGCTATTACAGACTTCGACTATGAGCTTCAGATGGCCCAGACCAACCGGATCATGAGTCCGGATCTGGATACGCTGTTTCTCACAACCAGTCTGGAGTACGCTTATCTCAGTTCCACCACGGTTAAGGAGGTGGCGGCCTTCGGTGGTGATATTTCCGCCTTTGTACCGCCCTACGTGGAAGAAAAGATCCGGGAGCGGATGCATGAGCGTTATGGAATCTAAATAGGAAATGGAGAGGAGAACGGTTTTATGAGCAGCAAGATCGAACAGATCATCGAGGAGATCGAGGAGTATATAGACGGCTGCAAGCCGCAGACATTATCAAAGACGAATATCATCGTCAATAAAGAGGAAATCGAGGAGCTGCTGCGGGAGCTTCGTATGAAGACCCCGGAGGAGATCAAGCGCTATCAGAAAGTGCTGGCGAACCGGGACGCCATTCTGGCGGACGCTCAGGCAAAGGCAGACGCGATCATCAAGGAGGCCAATATACATACGACCGAATTGATCAACGAGCATGAGATCATGCAGCAGGCGTATGTACAGGCCAATGAGATTATGGCAGCCGCCGAGGCGGAGGCTCAGAAGCGTCTGGATGCAGCCACCATTGAGGCCAATAACTTCCGGATGCAGGCTATGCGCTACACCGACGATATGCTGGGGAACCTGCAGAATCTGGTTCGTCAGACTATGGAGGGACATGCAGCCCGTTATGAATCTATGATGAATTCTCTGAACAACTTTAATGAAATTCTGGCAAGCAACCGGGCAGAACTTGGACCGGCTATCACGGAGCAGCCGGAAGAGGAAGCGCCGGAAGAAGATCAGTAAGTCCCAGGTACAGGAGGGCGAGACAGGCGGTGAGCAGGGCGGTACAGGCTTTGGCTTTCAGATAGTCCGGAACAGAAAGCGGGGTTCCAAGCAGCATGCTTTCGGTCTGGGCAGCGCCGGACAGACCTCCGAAGGAAACGAAAAAGAGTGACAGCACCCAGGCGGCGCGCTTCGTAAGGAACGAAGTGTGAGCAATAATGGAGAGCCCGTTGGTGATTTCCAGAAGTCCGACCGCCACGCAGGAGCACAGCGGCAGAGAGCCGATAAGGAGAAGCAGCAGCTTTGCCAACATGGAGAACAGGATGAGATAGCCGCCGAGCTTCAGGATATTTTCCAGGCCGTCCATGATACAGGCATCCACGATTTTGAAGCTGATTTGAGATCCGGATGTCTTTTTTTCTATGGAGAGATCTGGAAAAATCCGACCCCGGCGGGTCAGACGTGCGTAGAGCAGTGGGGAGCCGTAGACCAGGAAGAGGGAGACTGGGATCAGCTCCGGCATTCCGAGGGCTTCGATCAGGCAGTAGCCGGTCAGGAAGGCGGGACTGGCATTATTTGTAAAGGTGAGAAGGTACGCGCCCTCTTCCTGGGAAATGCGTCCCTCCCGCACCAAATCGGCGGAGAGCTTCGCACCTACGGGATAGCCGCAGAGAAAACCAGCCAGCAGGCAAAAAGCCCCGTTCGGGGACAGACCAAAGAGTCCCCGGGCCAGGGGAGCGATGAACTGTGTAACGCCTGAGACCCCGTCCAGGGCGATCAGCAGGCGGGAGAGAATAAAAAAGGGCAGCAGCACCGGAAGCAGGGTGTGGAACCAGAGCAGCAGTCCGTCTGCGGACGCCACCCTGGCCTGCACCGGGTTCAGAAGTAAAAAACCAAGCAATAAAAGACAGACCGTCATATAAATAATTTTTTTTCTCATAGAAATCTATATGAGAGCAAGGAGGACGAATATGCGAGTATTGGAAGGATTAGAGCCGAAGAAGGTATTTGAATTTTTTGAGGATCTGACACAGATTCCGAGAGGATCAGGAAATGAGGCAGGCGCAGCAGAGTATTGTATGGAGTTTGCGAAGAAGCGCGGCCTTTCTGCGTCCCGGGATGAATTCAACAACGTGGTCATCGTAAAAGAGGCTTCCGCAGGCTACGAGGATGCGCCCACTGTCATTATCCAGGGCCATCTGGATATGGTGTGTGAGAAAGAGGCGGACTGCGCCATTGATTTTGCAAAGGATCCCCTGGACGTGGCTGTAGACGGTGATTTCGTATACGCAAAAGGAACCACCCTCGGCGGAGATGACGGCATCGCGGTGGCTATCGCCCTGGCGATTCTGGATGACGACAGCCTGTCCCACCCCCGTCTGGAGTGCCTGTTCACTACCGGCGAGGAAGTGGGACTCTTAGGAGCCAAGGATTTCGACGCTTCCCATATGAAGGGCCGCAGACTTATCAACATCGACTCTGAGGAGGAGGGTATCTTTACCGTAAGCTGTGCAGGCGGCATGGATGGTATTCTGCATATCCCGGCAGTCTATCAGGAGACTGGGGGCGTACGTTACACCGTGACCGTGGACGGTCTGCAGGGCGGACATTCCGGCGCGGAGATCCATAAGGAGCATGGCAATTCCAACATTCTGATGGGCAGAGCCCTGTGCTGGCTGGACGAGGTGGTGAACTTCCGTATCGCCGGGCTCTCCGGCGGCCTCATGGACAATGCGATTCCCCGCAGCACCAGAGCGGTTCTGTACGTGCCGGAGGAAGAGTGCCAGGCCTTTGAGGAACGCCTGACCGCCCTCGACGCTATTTACAAGACTGAATACGCGGCCAGCGACGCAGGCGTGACTGTGGGCTTCGTATCGGAAGGAAAGGCTGTCGGCCAGGCTCTGACGCCCAAATGCGCGTCCATTCTGATGTATGTGCTTCATATGGTGCCCAACGGCGTCATCAAGGACAGCATGGATATCCCGGGACTCGTACAGACTTCCCTGAACCTTGGTATCTTACGCCTTACCGAGGAAGAGGCGACCGCTACCTTCAGCATCCGCAGCTCCATCGAATCCGAGAAGCAGGAGCTGGGCGACCGTCTCCGTCACTGCGTAGAGTTCCTGGGCGGAACCTACGAGGAGAAGGGCTCCTATCCGGGCTGGGAGTACCGTCATGAGTCGGAGCTGCGGGATACCTGTGTGTCTGTATACAAGAAAATGTACGACCGGAATCCGAGAGTCATGGCCATTCATGCAGGTCTGGAGTGCGGCCTGTTCAGCGGTAAAATGGAAGGTCTGGACTGCGTCTCCATCGGACCGAATCTGTATGACATCCATACTCCAAAGGAGCGCTTAAGCATTTCCTCCACAAAACGGATCTATGAATTTGTAGTAGAGGTTCTAAAAGAGCTGCGTTAAGCATATAGTATCCAGTAGGCATTTTTGATGCGGAGTGGATGAGGCAGATGCGGAAGCTTTCAGCGGCGGGACAGCTTTTACTGCTGGTGAGTCTGGGCCTTGTGATTCTGGGAAGCGAACAGCGGATCCGGGAGCGGGCCGGGCTTGCCGGGGCAGAGAAGAAGCAGGAACGGACGGAAGAGACAGCGCGAAGGTACTATGAGCTGTACGAGAATATCTGGAAAGATCTGGAATATTTCCCAATCCCCCAATGGAAGGAGAGGGAGCTTCCGGTGACCTTCGAGAACAGCTGGCTCATTGAGCGAACCTACGGCGGAACCCGCGGCCATGAAGGGACGGATCTGATGCCGCCGGAGAACAAAAGTGGGGTGTATCCGGTGGTCAGCATCTCGGACGGCACGGTGGAGAACGTGGGCTGGCTGGAAAAAGGCGGCTGGCGGATCGGCATCCGGAGTGTCCATGACGTGTATTTTTATTATGCCCATCTCGCTTCCTACGCGGAGGAGTTTCAGAAAGGCGACGTGGTAAAGGCGGGGCAGCTTCTGGGATATATGGGCGATACGGGCTATGGAAAGCAGGAGGGTACCTCCGGCCAGTTTCCGGTGCATCTACATCTGGGAATTTATCTTCGGAGTGAGGAATTCCAGGAACTGGCGGTCAATCCCTACTGGTTTCTGCGCTACCTGGAGCAGGAACGGCTTACCGTGTCCCAGGAAGATCCCTGATGCAGGCGCAAAATTATGCGTCAGCATGATTCCTGTGCATCGCGAAGCGTGTGTTACTGTGGACAAAGTGAACAGTAACAAGAAGGAGAGCTTTTTTATGGAGATACAATTGTGGCGGGAGATTTTAAACCCCTATGAGCTGGCGGTCAAGGAGGTTATGACCAAATTCAACCACCTGATCAAGGAGCATCAGGATCGGGGACTCTATTGCCCCATCGAGCAGGTGGAGGGCCGGGTCAAGACCATTTCCAGTATTCTGGATAAGTGCCAGAAGAAAAAAATCGATCTGGAGGATATCGAGGAAAAGATCTACGATCTGGCCGGTATCCGCATCATCTGCCAGTTCGTGGAGGACATCGATAAGGTCGTGGAGATTATCCGGGGCCGCAAGGATATGGAGATCAAGCAGGAGCGGGATTACATACGGGAAATGAAGAGCAGTGGTTACCGCAGCTATCACATCATCCTTTACTATACCGTCGATACCCTGGATGGCCCCAAGCGCCTGCAGATGGAGGTGCAGATCCGCACCATGGCCATGAATTTCTGGGCCACGGTGGAGCATTCCCTCCAGTATAAATATAAACGGAACATCCCGGATCACATCAAAGAGCGGCTTTTGGGCGCCGCGGACGCGATTATTACCCTGGACAATGAGATGTCTACCGTTCGCAGCGAGATCATGGACGCCCAGATATCGTTCCGGATTCAGGCCAATATCGTGGCAGATATTCTGAACAACATTCAGAACCTGTACCGGGTGGCCAATAAGCGGGAGATCCTGAAGATTCAGGATGAATTTTATCGGATTTACGCCATGAATGACATCGATCAGCTGGAGCGCTTTGACCGGCAGCTTGACCTGATTGCGGAGGGCTATCGGGCCCAGTCCTTACCTACGGAGGAATAGATGTTACAGTTACCGGAATCCTTTTTAGAGGAAATGAGAGAGCTCCTGGGCGGTGAATACGACGCCTGGGAGAAAAGCTATGAAGGGAACGAAGGCTTTCGCGGCCTTCGTGTCAATACAGGGAAGCTGCGTCCGGAGGAGTTTCAGGCTCTTTCGGCCTTTTCTTTGCGTCCGGTGCCCTGGACCAGGAACGGCTTTTACCTGGAGGGACAGGAGCAGGCTTCAAAGCATCCGTACTACGCGGCGGGTCTTTATTATCTCCAGGAGCCCAGCGCCATGACGCCGGCGGCCTGTCTGCCTATTGAAGAGGGCGACCGGGTGCTGGATCTCTGCGCGGCTCCCGGCGGCAAGGCCACGGAGCTGGCGGCGAGGCTTCACGGAACGGGCGTTCTGGTAGCCAACGACATCAGCAATTCCCGGGCAAAAGCCCTGCTTAAGAATCTGGAGCTCTTTGGCGCTGGCAACATTCTTGTGACCAGTGAAACTCCGGAGCGGCTTTTGGACTATTTTGAAGGCTGGTTCGATAAAATTCTCGTGGACGCTCCCTGCTCCGGCGAGGGTATGTTCCGAAAAGAGCCGTCTATGGTAAAAGACTGGCTGGAAAAAGGGCCGGATTATTATGCCGGGATTCAGCGGACTGTGGTGACTGCGGCGGCAAAGCTGCTGCGTCCGGGCGGCCTGCTCCTGTATTCTACCTGCACCTTTTCCCGACATGAAAATGAGGAAACCATCGAACGGCTCATGCAGGAGGAGGGCTTTACCCTGCTTCCTCTGCCGCTTCCGAAAGACAGGGCGGATCTTGGCTTTGCGCCGGGGCTTGATACTTGCGCGGAGGCGGCGCGGCTGTTTCCGCACAGGCTGAACGGCGAAGGCCATTTTGTGGCATTACTGCAAAAGAACGAATGTTTGCCTGACTGTCCAGATGCTTCCGGCGCGGGTTTCCCCAAGCGGAAAGAAAAAGCCGACGCCAGAGGGATACTGAAAAAGCTTCCGGAGGAATGGCTGGATTTTGCAAAGGATCTGCATGTGGCGTGGGATTCCCGTCTGTTCCGCCTCTACGACAGCCGTCTGTACCTGCTGCCGGAGGCCCTGGCAGGCAAGAACATCCGTTCTCTGCGTTTCCTGCGCACTGGTCTCTATCTGGGCGAAGTGAAGCAGAAGCGCTTTGAGCCCAGCCAGGCTCTGGCCATGGCGCTCCGAAAAGAGGACTTTGCCCTGACGGCAGATCTGAAAGCGGACGACGAACGTGTGGTCCGGTATCTGAAGGGCGAGACACTGGAGCTGGAAGACCTGGTTTCTCCCAAAGCGAAGGGCTGGTGCCTGGTCTGCGTAGACGGTTACCCCTTAGGCTGGGGCAAGCTTTCGAACGGCACCCTGAAGAATAAATATTATCCCGGATGGAGGTGGTAGCATGCGCCTGGACAAATATCTCTGCGAGGCAGGATACGGAACCCGAAGCGAAGTAAAAAAACTGCTGCGAAGCGGCGTAGTTACCGTGAACGGGAAGAAAATCACAAAGCCGGAGACGAAGATTCAGGAAGGCGACCGGGTCTGCGCAGCCGGAAAAGAGGCCACATTTTCCAAGGTGGAATACTGGATGCTGCATAAACCGGCCGGGTATATCTCCGCCACCGAGGATAAAAAGCTTGATACGGTATTGGAGCTTTTACCCGAGAACGCCCGTTCGGATCTGTTCCCGGTGGGACGGCTCGACCGGGATACGGAAGGACTTTTGCTTTTGACCAACGATGGCAAGCTGGCCCATTATCTGTTGTCGCCCAAGCGGCATGTGGACAAGACTTATTACGCCCGGATAGCCGGTCAGGTAGAGCCGGAGCATGTGCAGGCTTTTTTCGAGGGCCTGGATATCGGTGATGAGAAAAAGACCCTTCCGGCGGATTTACATATCTTACAGTCCGGTCCGGAATCGGAGATCGAGGTAACCATCCGGGAAGGACGCTACCATCAGGTAAAACGGATGTTCGAAGCCATCGGCTGTGAGGTTACGTATCTGAAACGTCTTTCCATGGGAAGCCTGAAGCTGGATGAGAGCCTGAAATGTGGCGCGTGCAGGCCACTTACGGAAACAGAGATTCGAAACTTGAAGGAGGAGACAGGATGCTGGATGGAATAAAAGCAGTCCTTTTTGATCTGGACGGAACGCTGGTGGACTCCATGTGGATGTGGGGCGCCATCGACGTGGAATACCTGGGCCGTCATGGGCTGGAGGTCCCGGCGGGACTTCAGCAGGCCATCGAAGGCATGAGCTTTTCGGAGACGGCCATCTATTTTAAAGAACGTTTTTGTCTGCCGGACAGCCTGGATGTTATCAAAGCCGAGTGGATCTCCATGTCCAGGGAAAAGTACGCCCACGAAGTTCCCTTAAAGCCAGGCGCGCGGGAGTTCCTGGAATACTTAAAGGCGCACGGCATCAAAGCCGGAATTGCCACCAGCAATGGCCGGGAGCTTCTGGACGCCGTGGTAGAAGGACAGAAGATGACGCCGTATTTCCAGTGCCTGATGACCTCCTGCGAGGCCGGGGCCGGAAAGCCCGCGCCGGATATCTACCTTAAGGTGGCGGCAGAGCTTGGCGTAGCGCCAGAGGACTGTCTGGTCTTTGAGGACACGCCCGCGGGCGCGCAGGCCGGAAAGGCAGCCGGAGCGAAAGTATGTTCGATCTACGATGATTATGCAAAAGCTCGGCAGGCGGAGAACCGCAGACTGGCCGATTACTATATTCACGATTTTTATCAGGTGCTGGACGGATCCTACGAGACGCTGGCACAGGAACAGGAGTAATACATGAGACAGCAGGGATTTTTGCCCGCGACAAAAGAAGAATTAGAAGAACGGGGAATCGCGCAGCCGGATTTCGTCTACGTCATCGGCGACGCCTACGTGGATCATCCCTCCTTCGGCCCGGCCATCATCGGACGGGTGCTGGAGAGCCACGGCTACAGCGTGGCGATTCTGTCCCAGCCGGACTGGAAGAACCCGGAGAGCATTCAGATCTACGGGGAACCCAGACTCGCCTTTCTCGTCTCCTCCGGAAATATGGATTCTATGGTAAACCACTATTCCGTGTCGAAGAAGCGCCGGAAGACCGACGCCTTTACACCGGGCGGCGTCATGGGAAAGCGCCCGGATCGGGCAGATATGGTTTACAGCAATCTGATCCGCCATGTGTATAAGCATGTGCCGATCATCCTGGGAGGCATTGAGGCAAGCCTGAGACGCATGGCCCATTACGACTACTGGGCGGACGGCTTCAAACGCTCCCTGCTTCTGGACAGTGGCGCGGATCTCATTTCCTATGGAATGGGCGAGCGGTCCATCGTGGAGATAGCAGATGCGTTGAATTCCGGGATCTCTGTCCGGGATCTGACCTTTGTAAATGGGACGGTCTATAAGACCAGCCATAAAGAAGACATCTATGACGCCATTTTCCTGCCGGATTACGAGAGCATGAAGGCAGATAAGACCCTGTATGCCAGAAGCTTCGGGATCCAGCAGAAGAACGCCGATCCCATCCGCGGCAAACGGATGGCGGAGCAGTATTCCGAACATCTGTTTATCGTACAGAATCCACCGGCGAAGCCCCTCACTCAGGAGGAAATGGACGAGGTCTACGATCTGCCCTTTCAGCGGGCGGTGCATCCCTCCTGTCTGGCAGAAGGCGACGTCCCGGCTTTTTCAGAGATTAAATTCAGCCTGGCCAGCTGCCGGGGCTGCTTTGGAGCCTGCAGTTTTTGCGCTCTGACCTTCCATCAGGGGCGTATCATCCAGGCCCGGAGCCATGAATCCCTGCTCCGGGAGGCGGAAGCCATGACCAAAGATAAGGATTTCAAGGGCTATATCCACGATGTGGGCGGCCCCACCGCGGATTTCCGGCGGCCTGCCTGCGACAAGCAGTTAAAGGCCGGAGCCTGCCCGGAACGACAGTGCCTGTTTCCGAAGCCCTGTCCAAACCTGAAGGCCGATCACAGCGACTACATCAGCCTGCTTCGAAAGCTCCGGGCCGTTCCCGGCGTGAAAAAAGTGTTCATCCGTTCAGGTATCCGCTTTGACTATGTGCTGGCGGATCCGGACCAGACCTTTTTAAAGGAGCTCTGCGAGTACCATGTGAGCGGTCAGCTGAAAGTGGCTCCCGAACATGTGTCCGACGCGGTCCTGTCGAAGATGGGCAAGCCGGAGCGCAGTGTCTACGAGGAGTTCTGCCGCCGCTATAGGAAAATGAACGAAACCTTACAGAAAAAGCAGTATCTGGTGCCCTACCTCATGTCCTCCCATCCGGGATCGACCCTGAAGGAGGCCGTGGAGCTGGCCGAGTACTGCCGGGATCTGGGCTACATGCCGGAGCAGGTGCAGGACTTTTACCCGACGCCCTCCACCATGTCCACCTGCATGTATTACACGGGCCTCGATCCCCGCACCATGGAACAGGTCTACGTGCCGAAGAATCCCCATGAGAAGGCCATGCAGCGGGCCCTGATCCAGTACCGGGATCCGAAGAACCGGGATCTGGTACGGGAAGCCCTGGAGCGCTGCGGCCGCCGGGATCTTATCGGCTACGGCCCCAAGTGCCTGCTTCGCCCCGCGGGCGGAAGACCCGGAGAGCGGAGCGGACAGAAAACCGATTTCCGAAAAAACAGTTCCGGGAACAAAGCAGGCGGACGTACAAAACAAGCGGAAACAAATGTCCGGAATAACGTCGGAGCGAAAAAGAAGACGATTCGGAACGTACACAAGAAGAAATAACAGGAGGATCCATCTATGAACCAATATCAACTGATCGCCCTGGATATGGACGGTACCCTATTAAACAGCAAAAAAGAAATCAGCCCTGGCTGCAAGGCGGCCATCGAAAAGGCTCTGGCCGCGGGGAAAGATGTGGTACTTTCCACCGGCCGCTGTCGCCCGGAGCTGACAGAATTCCGGGAACTGATCCCGGGCCTACGCTATGTGAACTGCACCAGTGGAGCCATGGTCTACGATTTTCAGGAGCAGCGGGTGATTTATTCCAACACCATGGATATCCCCACTGTCAAAGAAATTTTCCTCCTGGCACGGAAGGAAGAAGCTATGCTGCACATTCTGGATGAAAAATCCATCGAACAGACCAACCAGCTGGCACACATTGAGCTTTATGGCATGGGTCCCTACAAGGAACTGCATGCCAGAACCGTAGAAGCCCACGATGACTTATACGGCTTCTATATGGCCAATCCATGGCCCATAGAAAAGATCAATCTGTATCACAAAAGTCCGGAATCCCGGGATCGCACCAAGGAGCGTATCCTGGCAGCCGGACTTCCCGTGGAAATGGTACATGCGGAGAGCTCGTCTCTGGAGCTGACGGCCACAGGCGTCGATAAGGGCGTGGGCCTTACAAAGCTCTGCGAGGCCCTGGGCATTCCGGTGAGCGCCAGCATCGCCGTGGGGGATGCGGACAATGATTTAAGTGTTCTTCGGACGGCAGGCCTTGCCGTGGCCATGGGAAATGCGTTGGATTCTGTGAAAGCGGTCTCCGATGTCACCGTGGCGGACTGTGACCACGATGGCTGTGCAGAAGCCATTTACAAATATCTGCTTGGATAAAACCGGGAGGTGGCAGTGATGGAGAAAAAGAGAGCGTCAATCGCGATCGTAACAGGAGCGTCCTCCGGCATGGGCCGGGAGTTCGTCCGCCAGATAGCGGAAAGCTACCGCTCCATATCGGAAATCTGGGTGATCGCAAGAAGAGAGCAGGCTCTACTGGAACTGCAGGATGAGCTGAAGGAGAAAACGATGATTCGGACCCTGCCCATGGATCTGGCGGAAAAGGACGCCTGTACAGAGCTTGCGGCTCTGCTTAAAAAGGAAAAGCCGGTGATCCGGATCCTGGTGAATTCCGCAGGCCTGGGACATGCCGGAAAGCTGGAGACCCAGGATGTGGATCAGATCTTAAATATGATCGATGTCAACTGCCGGGCGCTGACCGCGGTTACCATGACCTGCCTGCCGTATTTCCGGAAGGGAAGCCGGATCATCCAGCTGGATTCCGGTTCGGCCTTTCTGCCACAGCCGGGCTTCGCGGCCTACGCGGCCAGCAAGGCTTACGTGCTGTCTTTGTCGAGAGCGCTGAAGGAAGAGCTGCGCAGCCGCCAGATCTCCGTGACCGCCGTGTGTCCGGGCCCGGTGAAGACCGATTTCTTCGCTACCGGCGGCATCAAGCTGAACCCGGTCAAGCGCCTGTTCCTGATAAAGCCCGAGCGTGTGGTACGGAAGGCCCTATTTGACGCGGAAAAAGGCAAGGCCGTGTCCGTCTGCGGCGGCAGCATGAAGCTGGTCCGCGCGGCCTCCGGCGTACTGCCCCCGGGCGTCATGACGTGGCTTTCCGCCATGCTGTTTTCCTTTTGAGGACGGAAATCGGCACTACAAAATTTGATATGGTTTTCCGGAAATGCTCTGGAAGTAAAACTCTCTCTGTGATACAATGAATTTAATTTAATTACAGGGGGAGTTTTCTTATGGAAAAAACAGTCGGCACCTTGACGACGCTGTGTTATCTGGAACAGGACGACAAGCTCCTGATGATGCACCGGGTCAAGAAAAAAAATGACGTGAATCAGGACAAATGGATCGGCGTAGGCGGCCATGCGGAAGCCTATGAGAGCCCGGAGGACTGCCTCCTGCGGGAGACTTTCGAAGAAACCGGTCTGACGCTGACGGATTATCGTTTCCGCGGACTTGTGACCTTCGCCCTGAAGGGCGTAGAGACCCAGTACATGTGCCTCTACACAGCCACCGGCTGGGAAGGCGACCTGGACTACAACTGCAGGGAAGGCGACCTGGAATGGGTCCCGAAGGAGCAGATCCGCGATCTGGAGCTCTGGGTAGGCGATAAGGTCTTTTTCAAGCTCCTGGAACAGGAAGTCCCGTTTTTCTCGCTGAAGCTTGCCTACGACGGTGATACGCTGGAAGAGTGTGTGCTGGATGGAAAGGAACTGGATTGGCGGGAGTTTTTGGGGGAGGAGTGGAGTTGAGGGAAGGAAATCTTTAGATGCAGAAAAGTAAAACAAGGGTGAAAAAGCTTTCACCCTTGTTCTCCGCGAAAAGCCTCGAACAATCTAATAAAAGGCTGGACGGTCTCTAATCAGAGGTTTCCGGATCGTGTCCAGTTTATCTATAAGTTATTAATATACGATCATCAATTTTCACATTAGAATAATTCTCAATTTGTTCCAATACAAGCCCTGAGTAGGCAAATGCTTCCGCCTGTATTTCTTTTACAGATTTAGGTATTGTTAATGTCTCTAGCTTGCAAATACAAAAGGCTTCCTGTCCAATGCATTCTACATTACATAAATCTATATATTTCAGACAAGTGTGTGAGAATGCACGTTTTTTTATTTCAACCACAGTGGAAGGAAGAACCACGTTTCTAATAGGTGTATATGAGAATGCATCTTCTCCTATTGATTCAACACCGTCTGGAATTCGGATATCTTTCTCATGGCCAAGGTATGCAACCAATTTGGTGAAGGAAAGACCAAGCTTTGTCAGGGCATGGGGTCTTTCCTTTCTTTTATTTGCGACAAGAATATCATATCAGATTTTTACGGGAAAGTGTAAAAGTAAATTCAACTGGAAACTTGGGCATGCGGACGAAAAGTTGGACTGTGTAATCTCTTCCTGTGATGATATTATTATTGCAACCGGGTTAAGACCAAATCGTGATCAAGCATATGCATTTTATGATTTGCCATGTAGTGTACATATGATAGGTGATTGTACAAACGTTGGACGCATAAGAGACGCAAATGAAGATGCTTATTATTTGGCTTCGAATATTTAAGGAATATTTTGTGATTGAATAGTAAAGGAGAACCTAGTCTATGAAATTTAATGATTTATTTAAACCAATCAAAGTTAACTCAGAGAAGCGTATTTCCAAGTGATACAGCGCTGTTAAAAGCCTTATATCTGGCCACTTTCGAGGCTACTAAGAAATGGACAACTATCATCCGGGACTGGGGCCAGGTCTACGGGGAGTTGAGTATCATGTACGAAGGACGACTTCCAGAATAAGTAAAAA
>NZ_JAOQKC010000014.1:0-88193 GCF_025567165.1 Laedolimicola ammoniilytica | reverse complement strand
TAGAGTCAACTCCCAAAACTCTAATCAATAGTTTACATGCAACAGCCAGAAATTTCGATACACCCTCTTATTGGACGCTTACTACTAGATAAAGACATGGCGGTATCAAGGAGGTATCGTCATGTCCTTTTTCCTATGCCCTAATAGACTGTTATCAAAAAAAGCCATTACCCGCCAACGGGTTATTCTGGCTACATAGATGAACTCACAAATCATACATATACTTTTGATAATTCCTTTGCGCCTGTCTGCAATTTGCAGACGGGCGCATTTTGTATTTTATCAAAAAACTTTTTCAAAAAATTTCTAAAACCAACGTCCATTTTGAAGTGCGTTGGTTTGAGGGTTTACGAAAGGGGACATTTCAAACTCCACCGCTTTCGCGGCAGCGAAAGGAGGTGAGAACATGAACGAGCCTATTCGTACCCAATGGCAAATCCGTTGTGCTTTTAACGGCTTTTGCAAACTGGCGTTGAAGCGAGAAGCTATGAATGCCCACAGGGACACAAAGCAGCGACAATTACGCGAGGTTACTTTTTCTGACCTGTCGCCACTGGAAGAAAAACAGCTCTACGTCTGCGACGAGTATTTTGCAGATGATGAAGCAGAACAGTCTTTCGTTGTCGGCGGCAAAGAAATTACTGCGAAGCTGCTTGCCGAAGCCCTGCACAGTTTGCCGGAAGAAAAGCGGGAAACCGTACTGCTGTATTATTTCTTTGACATGAGCGAACGCGAGATTGCAAAGTTTTGTAATCTGTCAAGGACAACGGTACAGTCCCGTCGGACAAGCTCAATGAAGCTGTTAAAACGCTATTTGGAGGAAAAAGCCTATGACTGCACAGATTAGTAAATCAGAACAGGACGAACGCGGCTTGTTGCCTTACCCGGTAATCATAGCCGCTACTAAGGGCGACCCGGAAGCTATGAACATTGTCGTACAGCATTACGAAAGCTACATAGCGTCCCTGTCTATGCGAAAGCTGCGTGATGAGCGCGGAAATATCTATTGGGGCATAGATGAGGATATACGCGACCGCTTGCGTTCGCGTCTTATGCGGGCTGTCCTTTCATTCAAGGTTTGAGATAACCACAAGCAGCGTCCCCCTTTCCGCTGCCTGTTGACTTGACCTTACTTGCTCTTTGACAAAGAAAGCGACGCAAGATAACGGCGACGCAGTATAGGGCAAATCGGATACGTCCTTTTTGCGTTGAGCCATACGGCAGGTGCGCCATGACGCTTTTCTTCTATTGGAGAAAGTCGAGCGACCACCACCACGCCGGGGAACAAGTGTAGCGGCTTGTGGGCGACGACACGCACTAAGGGTAGACAAGCCTTTATAGCCATAGTCCGAGCGTTAAAAGCGTCGCAGGCATTGGGTAGAGCTGCCTTAACGGGCAGGGGTGGAACTCCCGCGAGGTTGTGCTAACAGCCGTCCGATTAAAGCCCCTTTTACTATTCACTTTTCCTAATATTGAAAGGGGGACGATACTATGAGTAACGCCGACGTGCCTATTTGGGAAAAATACACGCTTACGATAGATGAAGCAGCTAAATACTTCCGTATCGGAGAAAACAAGCTGCGTAAATTAGCCGAGGAAAATCCTGCCGCCGGGTGGGTTATTATGAACGGCAACCGTATTCAAATCAAGCGCAAACAGTTTGAAAAAATGATTGATACCATAGACACAATCTGATAGTGAAATTGAGCCTTGAATGTGCTATAATGGGATAAGCATATCAAGGCTCTTTCCGTCTTGGAAAGGAGCATTGAAAAATGTCAAAGAAAAGACGTGACAGCAAAAATCGAGTTTTGCGGTCGGGAGAGAGCCAGAGAAAAGACGGAAGATATGCTTACAAATATATAGATACCTTTGGTAATCCGCAGTTTGTGTATGCGTGGAAGTTAGTACCTACGGACAAGACCCCTGCCGGAAAGCGTGAGGATATATCCCTACGAGAAAAGGTAAAAGAGATACAGAAAGACCTTGACGACGGGATAGACACCATAGGCAAGAAAATGACGGTCTGCCAACTTTATGCAAAGCAGATACGCCACCGGGGAAATGTAAGGTACAATACGAAAAACGGACGCAAGCGGCTGATGAAGCTACTGGAAGAAGATAAACTTGGGGGCTGCCCGATTGACAGCGTGAAGCTGTCCGACGCGAAAGAATGGGCAATCCGCATGAAAGAAAAAGGAATTTCCTATAAGACTATCAGTAATGACAAGCGTTCCTTGAAAGCTGCCTTTTACACAGCGATACAGGACGATTGCATAAGGAAAAATCCTTTTGACTTCCAGTTAAACACTGTCATTGAAGATGATACAGAACCAAAGGTTCCGCTAACACCAGCGCAGGAAGAAAGTTTTTTGTCCTTTGCTCAAAATGACAAAGTTTATCAGAAGTATTATGATGAGCTTATTATTTTGCTTGGGACAGGGCTTCGTATCTCTGAACTTTGCGGGCTGACCGATACTGACATTAACTTTGAGAATAGGATAATCAATGTAGACCACCAACTTTTAAGAAGTGCGGAAACAGGATATTACATTGAAACACCAAAAACGAAAAGCGGTATTCGTCAAATTCCAATGAGCGAAAAAGTATATGAAGCATTTAACCGAGTGCTGAAACGGCGCAGGGGTGCAAAAGCTGTTACTATTGACGGTTACAGCAACTTCCTTTTCCTCAACCGGGACGGCTACCCGAAAACAGCTACCAATTATGACGGTATGTTTAGGGGGCTTGCAAAGAAGTACAACAAGTACCATGAGGAAGCTCTACCGAAAGTAATGACACCGCACACCTTACGTCATACGTTCTGTACCAACATGGCAAATGCCGGAATGAACCCGAAAGCATTACAGTACATTATGGGACATTCCAACATTACTATGACGCTGAACTATTACGCACACGCTACTTTCGACAGCGCAAAAGCTGAAATGCTGCGGATAGCAGCTTAGTAGTAAATCAAGGTTTTACTACTTCTTTACTACTTTTGAAAGCAAAAACCTAAGCGGATATAAAAATATATGTGAGTTTCTTCCGATACGAAAAATGCCGGAAAAGCCTGTAAATACGGGCTATACCGGCATATAAGAACTTCTAAAAAGATAATCAAAATTCATATCTAATTTTAAGAGAAAAATCATATTTTCTTCCTGAAAATGCGTTATAATTAAGTTATATTCTTTCGAAAAAGGGTGATAATTATGACTGAACTGACTACCTATTATCAAAATGTGAAACGCGCTGTGCGTCAGAATCTAACTTTGTACTTTGCGGCAATTATCGTGCTGATGATGCTTACGAGTGTGTTGCTGGGACCGCCGTTTTCGCGGACAGTGACGACAGCCGGATTTACTTATCGAGTCGACGGGTGGTTTTGGGAGAAAAACTGGCTGATGTATCTGATTATTCTGGTTTCCGGGCTGCTGGCTGTGATCCGGGGCGGCGCTGCAGGGGTGAAAAATTTTAAGGCACTCCGGAATATTCTGTATATGGACTGTGACGCTGAGCGTCTGCTTTGTATCGCGGACGAGGGTACGCGGTATGTGCCCTATGATGTATACAGGAATCAGAAGCAAGCCCGCAAGGTGGCCGGACGGCAGCGGCGGTATTTTGAGCAGCTTTATGTGGAGGCGCTGCTGGCCTGCGGACAGGTGGGCGTGGCGGATCTCTATATGAAAAACGGCTGGAAATCCAAGCGGAACACTCTGATTTACCGGCAGCTTTCCCTGAATATCCAGGCCCATTACGCTTATCAGGAACAGGACGCGGTGCGTTACCGCAGCATTATGGAACAGGGCGGTCGGCTGCTGAAGCGGAGCACGGCGCTCTGGGCCCGGCTGGACTGGCTGGAGGGCCGACGGGAACAGGCCGTGGAACGGCTCAAGACTACGCAGCCCCGGGTGCCCTATGAACAAATGATGTTCTATGGGATGCTTTCTGATTATCTGGATGAATTAGGACAGCCCGAAGAGGCGCGGAAATATGCAGATTATGTGATAGAGCACGGCGGAACGCTGGCGCTTCGGAGCATGGTTCTGGAGAAGCGCCAAACCAAAACTGCGGAATCCCAATCCGAATAACAAATGGAAGCCAGATTGCCTTCGAACCTTAAATCCTGCACTTGAAAATCCCCCAGAAATATATTATACTATTATTTACTGGTTATCAGCAATGGAGGAGTACCCAAGTGGCTGAAGGGTCTGGCTTCGAACACCAGTAGGTCGGTAGCACCGGCGCGAGGGTTCAAATCCCTCCTCCTCCGCTAAAAGAAAAAGAGCAGCGAGTTATCTTATGTAAACTCGTTGCTCTTTTTGTTCTTTCTACAAAACTGTATTCCAGCCCCCAGCGAACTGTACCGACATTCACTCTTTTTCTGTGCAAAACAGATCAACAAATGCGGAAACTGCCGGATTTTTCGTATTTTGTTCGTAATAAACATACATTTCAACCCAAAATGGTTTTTTCAAAGGACGGCTCACAATGTAGGAACGATTCATATGACGAATACAATACGGCAAAAGTGCAACTGCATTTTCTCTTTGTAACCTCATTCCCAACTCCTCAACCTGATCACAAGGAATAATTGCAGACGGATAAATTTGCTCCGCCAGTAATTCTTGCAGAATTCTATCCTTCCAATACTCAAAACCTTTTAAATAAAGATATTTTTGTCCATTTAAATCTGTATAATCGACACATTCTTTTTTACACAACAAATGCGTATCCGGCATAAAGGCTCTTACTTCCTCCCGGGAAATTGCAATCTTATTCATTATCGGAGACACTTCCGGCATTTCCATTGAAATAAATATATCACAAAGCCCCTTTTTTAATCCATCAAAACCATCTATGGGCTGGCATGACTGTATTGTAATCTCACACTCTGGATATTGAGCTTGAAATAAACGAATCAGAGGCTCTGTAAAATCACCCGTCCAGTAATACGGACTATTCACAACAAGTCTTCCCCTGCTTTGCGCTGAAAGTTCATGTGCCTTTTCCTGCGTCTGACTATATATTTCCAGCATATATCGAAACGCTTCATATACCGTCTTTCCAGCCGGTGTCAGAGAAACCTTTCTCGTCGTCCGTTCCATAAGCGTTGCCCCCATCTCATCTTCCAGGAGCGCCAGATGACGACTCAACGCCGGTTGTGTAATATAACTTTTTTCTGCTGTTTTAGAGAAATTTAGCGTTTCCGCTAATAATACAAATTCCCGCAAATAGCTTATTTTTATCATAGTTTCCATCCTCTCTTTCATTATATGAGTTCTATTTATAACGTGTCAACATAAATAGAGCCCAAAACCAGCATTTCTCTTTCTCTGACACCTTTACTATAATTAAAATATCAAAACCGAAAAATTAAAACAGGAGGTAACAATATGTTTAAAATTAACAATCTTGTGAACAGCCACGCCCTTCTTTTAATGAATTGGGGAAATGACTATTACGTCCCCATGCTGTACAGCTCTCCGCAGGAAGAACTGCTTGCATGCAGAAACGGAGCATGGCTCGGTAATTTTTTGAACTGCTCTCCAGTGTACGAATTGTCCGGACCAGATGTTGTAAAACTGATGAATTATGTCAGCGTTAATCGCGACTACTCTACTCTGAAAGTCGGCGGTTCCCGTCATACAATTATGTGTAACGAAAAAGGGCAGATGCTGGCAGACGGTGTTATGATGCGCGTAGATGAAAACCGGTATCTGACATACTGGCTCGCCCCTGTTCTGGCATACTATGTTGAAACCCTGGGATATGATGTACAGGGAAGATGGGTTACTGATGAATTTTTTATCCAGATTGACGGACCTCGCTCTCTTGAGATTATGGAAAAGGTTTCCGGGAAAGATTTACATAGTCTTAAATTTGCCAAACATACAGAAATCGAAATAGCCGGTGTAAAAACAACCATCCATCGCTTAGGCATGTCCGGCTGCCTTGCATATGAAATGCATGGGGATATGAATAAAGTAGGGGAAGTCTATGAGGCAATTGCTCAGGCCGGAGAAGAGTACGGACTAAAACGTCTGGGAATGATGAATTACTGCAGAAACCATACGCAGGGAGGTTATCCGAATCAGTACATTCATTTCTACTATCCATTTTTATTAAATGATGAAAAAATGAAGCAATATGTCATTGAACACTGCGGATGGAATACACAATTCTGTCAGTACAATTTCCATGGAAGTGCCGCTGATGATATCGAAAATGGTTTTGTTAACCCCTACGATGTAAAATGGGATTATCTTATTAACTGGGATCATGACTTTATCGGTAAAAAAGCACTTCAGGAAATGGCTAAGGCTCCTGCCCGTACTGTTGTTACGTTGGAATGGAATGCGGAAGATATTGGAAAAGCATTCGCTTCTCAGTTTACAGGAACCCCTGTAATGCCATGGGATGATATTTCTAATATCGCAGATGGAGCTCTTTTAGACTTTTTTGTTATCAGCAAAGTTATGAATGGCAACCAAATGATAGGCGTAGCTTCCGGTCGCGAGCGAGATTTTTATCACGGAAATATGATTTCACTTGCATTTATAAACCGTGAATATGCTAATGTAGGGGACGAATACACTGTTATGTGGGGAAGCACTCCTCTTTCAGCTCAGCCTATTCGTGTAAAAGTTGCTCCATTCCCCTATTATAACGAAGAAATGCGCAATGAAACCTTCGATGTGGAAAAAATTCCGCACCCGGTATTCTAATTTTAAAACCCCAGATACAAATTGATAGGTATCTGGGGTTTTGTAATACTCTTATTTCAGTCTATCCAACAACTCCTGCACCGTCTGATTGTACACCGGATGACGAACCCAGGGCGCGATCTGCGCCAACGGAATCAGCACGAAATCCCGCTTGTGCATCTCGATGTGGGGGATGTGAAGCTCCTCGTCATCGAGGATCAGGTCGTCGTACAGGAGGATGTCCAGATCCAGTGTCCGGGGACCCCAGTGGATGACGCGAACCCGGTTGGCTTCCTGCTCCAGCTCGTGGAGACGATTCAGGAGTTCGTGAGGCGGCAGGATAGTCCGGATCTTCATGACGCTGTTCAGAAATTCGTCCTGATCGGTGTAGCCGTAGGGCTCGGTGGCCAGATAATCGGCCACTGTTTCTACGATACAGCCTTTCGTGAGCTGCAGTCCAAGCACGCTCATGTCCAGATAAGCTTTTTTGTCACCCATGTTAGATCCCATAGCGATGTAGGCGGTGTGCCAACCCCGCTCGATGGAGACAGACACGGTCTCCAGGGGCAGTCCCACAGGAGCCCAGGGCTTTTTAATCTCCAGCTCCACCTTTTCCAGATGGGGGATGTTCAGAAGCATGGCTTCCGCCAGCTGCTCCACCACCGTTTCCAGCAGCTTCCAGGTGTGCTCCTGAACAAATTTTGTGATAAACTGGCTGACCTCGCCGTAATGAATGGAGGCAGTCAAATCGTCCGTCTTTCCCGCCTTCCGGGTGGAGGTGTAAAGGGTTGCGGAAATGACAAATTTCTGTCCCAGCTTATTTTCCTCCGGGAATACGCCGTGATTGGCAAATATTTCCAAGTTTTTAATCTGTATTTTATCCATTTAGTTCTCTCCTGCTTTCAGAATCGCCTCGGTCATCCGGATCGTGCGCTGATTTTCTTTGATGTCGTGAACCCGGACAAAAGCATACTTTTTCATCACAGCCATCACGGTCGTCACCAGGGTTCCCTCTACTCTCTGATCCGCCGGCAGATCCAGGGTCAGACCGATAACGGATTTACGCGATGTACCAAGCAGCATGGGATATCCCAGCTCATGGAACCGCTCCATATGTAAAATGGTCTCCAGATTCTGCTCGTAATTTTTTCCAAAGCCTACGCCCGGGTCAAGGATAATCTTATCGTCGGCGATACCCGCTTCCTTCGCAAGCTTTACGCACTCCGCGGTTTCCTGCAGCATATCCGGGTAGAAATCCTGATACTCTGTATTGTTCTTATTGTGCATCAGACAGCAGGCCACTCCGGTGCGGGCAATGAGTCCGGCCATCTCCGGGTCGTATTTGAGACCCCAGATATCATTGACCAGATCGGCTCCCGCTTCGATGGCTGCTGCCGCCACCTTCGCCTTGTAGGAATCGATGGATACGGGTATGTCAAAACGGGCTTTCACTGCCTCGATGACCGGGGCTACCCTCTCGATTTCCTCTTCCTCGGTAATCTGCTGGTGACCGGGACGGGTAGACTCGCCGCCGATATCCAGAATGGCGGTGCCCTCGCGGATCATCTCCTCCGCATGGGCCAGAGCTGCGTCCATGTGGTTCCATTTTCCGCCGTCGGAAAAGGAATCCGGGGTCACATTCAGGATTCCCATGATATAGGTTTTATTCTTTACGTCGAATTCTTTGGTTCCGATTTTCATACATTTTCACTGTAGCTGTTCTGTGCCCTCGGCGCTCAGCGCTTCCAGTTATCAGGAACAGCCACTCTCCTTTCCGGGTTATAATCGAATCTCCAGGTTCTTTTTTTCCTCCGGCCAGTTGCAATCCTCCTGGGCCGGACACAGAAAGCAGCTCCGCGACAGCTTATCCGCCCGGTAAAACAATCCCGGCAGATCCCTCGCGTCGCTTTGGGTACGGTGGCTTCCGATGAGCTTCAGCACTTCGGCGCTCTCGCCTTCCGAAAAACCGCATTCCTGCAAAATGGGCCCGGCCAGCATGACACCTGCTTCGTCGTGGGGCGTCCCATTTTCATATTGAAGGTATCTACCCATATCGTGCAGAAGTCCGGCCGCATAGATGATTTCCTTATCAGCTTCTACCCCCTGTTCCAGGGCAAGCAGATAAGTCAGGCGGGCCACAGCAAGAAAATGCTCCGGCGTATGGCGGCAGAATTCCCGCTCTGCCTCGTAGGCCGTCAGCTTTCCCAGGGCCTCCTGATAGGCCGGGTGATTCCAGATCCGGTTTACGCGCTCCATGCCGCCCATTACTGACGCACCATGCTCAGAAAACGATTCTGCAGCTCAAAATTATTCTCAAAGCAGCCGGTGGTCACCATGGTGACGGTCTTGCTGCCGGGCTTTTTGATGCCGCGCATGGTCATACACATGTGCTCAGCCTCCAGCATAACGATAACACCCTGGGGAGCCAGGCTTTCCTCCAGCGCATCCGCGATCTGGGACGTGAGCTTCTCCTGAATCTGGGGTCTTCTGGCAAATACATCTACGGTACGGGCCAGCTTGCTTAAGCCTACTACCTTACCGTTCGGTATATACCCGATATGCGCTTTTCCGTAAAAGGGGAGTAAATGATGTTCACACACGGAATAGAAGGTGATATCCTTCTCTACTACGATGTCGTTCCGCTCGACTGTGAATTGTTTTTTCAGATGCACCGACGCATCCTCGTACAGGCCGCCGTAGATCTCAGCGCACATACGCGCAATCCGATCCGGCGTCTCCAATAAGCCTTCTCTTGTTACATCCTCGCCGATTCCCTCCAGCATAAGCTGGACTCCGGCCTTGATTTTCTCATAATCCATCATAAAAACAGCACCTCCAGGCTGTGACAGAACATATGACGAAAATATCCCTTCACAATATGAGACACTGTTCATTTAATCTTATATTGCTGCAACGGGTGCGGTCTCCATACCGTAAGATGAACTTTTCGTTTCGGCGGCAACTCCCCATCCGCTGAACACTTGACGCATGAAAACCTATTTTGCATATTATTCTATTGTTGTAAATTGTTACCAAAGGGCATTATATCATATACCATCAGGTCTGTATATAGATTTATACATTGTATACAGGAATTTACCAAATTTTTACCCAGATTACCTATTTAAAATATGACTACATAACTCCTGAGAAATTCTTAGTAGTACATAAATTTATAGCAATCAAACTGTTACATAAAATTACCGCCAGTCCTCTTTATGACTGGCGGTACCTAATGACTCATGCTTCTGTATACACGCTCTCGATGGCCGTCCGCAGATGCTCATAGCACTTCTGCAGGTCGCTCTTTCCCTGCTCGTCCAGGGGCAGCTCCAGTACCCGGTCGATGCCGTTCTTGGAAATGACGCAGGGCAGGCTCATGGCTGCTCCGGTGAGGCCGTACTGGCCTGACAGCACCGTGGAGACAGGCACCACAGATTTCTCGTTGCGGACAATGCTGCCGATCAGACGGCAGGCGCTTAAGGCCACGCCGGAGCTGGTGTAACCCTTCAGCTCTACGATATCCAGGCCGATGACCTTCGTATCATGGAGCAGCTTTTCTTTGTCGAGTTTTTCCTTTAATTCAAACTGTTTCTCAAATTCCGAAAACGGCACACCCACGATGTTCACAGTATTCCAGGGGATAAAGGAGGTGGAGCCGTGCTCGCCCAGCACGAAACCGGTCACGTTCTTGGCATCCACGCCGCAGAGGTCGCCCAGCATTTTATTGAAACGGGCGGTATCAAGCAAAGTGCCTGTACCGAAGATCTTATTGGCCGGATAGTCGAATTTCTTCTGGGCAATGTAGGTCAGGATGTCCAGCGGATTGGATACTACAATGATGATAGCCTCCCGGGTGTAGTGGGTGATCTGCTCCATGATATCATTCATGACGTTGACATTTTTCTCCAGAAGCACCATGCGGTCCCGGGAATTACCCGGCTGGATGCTGGGGCCTGCAGTCACCACGATGATCTGGGCGTCCGCGCACTCCTCGTAGCCGCCCACATGGATGTTCGCGTTGGCGCTGTAAGCGAACGCCGTGGTATGGCTGGCGTCCAGCACCTCGCCCAGGGCCTTTTTCTGGTTGCGGTTCACCACCACGATCTCATCCAGGATATTCATCCGCAGAACCGAATTCAAAATCGCGCTTCCCACCTTACCAGCGCCGATGATTACCATTTTTCCATATGAAATTGCCATAGATGCGTCCTCCTCGTTCTTTCTAATCACGAATAGTTTACTGCAATGTTCTGGCGCCGTCAATCGGGGTTTTAAAACTAAAAAAGAATGTGCCAGCGGCACCTGTTTAGCACCGACCGGAGCGGAGAACGAACCGAAGGTTCGATTCCCATCACCTGCTCTACTTAAATTTGGGCATAAAAATAAGCGGGTGATGGGAATCGAACCCACGTATCCAGCTTGGAAGGCTGGTGTTCTACCATTGAACTACACCCGCAAATGAAAAAATATAAGGATGCACCGTGGTCACTAGGCTCGAAAGAACCTTGCCAAGTGTCCAGGTGTGTCTTCGCACTAGACTCGAGAATACCTCGCCAAGTGCTCCGTACATGCCCAGAACCGGAATCGAACCAGTGACACGAGGATTTTCAGTCCTCTGCTCTACCAACTGAGCTATCTGGGCAAATTGCTTTCACATAACTTTCATGTGTCACAACAGTGATATTCTACATGATGGAATTATGTTTGTCAAGCAATTTTTCATATTTTACTTTCGTTTTTTAGAGCGGCTTCGTGTACTCGATATCCCGCGGTTCCTTATCGATAAACTCATAGGGATGAGGTTCGGCTTCAAAGACCAGCCTTCCCTTCCGGTAGGCCAACGGAGTGCTCATGGGGACTTTTTCCCAGGCCGGGTCATCGGTCAGGGGCTTGGTGGCTACTACCAGTGTCTCGCCTTTCTGCAGACGGAACAGGGTCTCGTAGAAGTTTGTATGGGCGTAGAACAAATCGCCGTCATAAATCAGAAGATTGACCTTGTTCTCCGGGGTAATGTCGCGGATGACCTGATTTACGGTGTCGAAGCGTTCTTTGTCGGTCAGCTCGCCGCCCTTTTTCGCGATGGCCGCGTCCACCTGATCGATCAGGTAGTACAGAATCCGCTCGCTGTCAGTACCGCCATGCTGTTTTCCAATGTAGGCGTCCACCAGGGCGCTTTCGAAGATGGTGCCGTTGTGAATCAGCGTCCACAGGCGTCCGGAAGCGTCCCGTCTCTTGAAGGGATGGCAGTTCCTGTATTCCAGGCCGCCCTTGGAAGCCTTGCGGATATGGGCCAGAACCACGTCCTCGGTGATCTCGTCGCTGAGACGATGCTTCAGATAGACGCTTTCCGCTGAAGATATGGGTTCCTTTTCGATGGATGCGGAATTCCCGTCAAAGAGAGACAGTCCCCAACCGTCCGGATTGGTTTCTCCGTGGCTGAAGAAGGTTCCCAGAAGCTCATTGCAATTTACTTTTTCGGCACTGCTCAGGCCAAATAATTCACACATGTGTAGTTCCTCTTTTCCGTATTTCTGTCCGTAACCGGATCCTTAATGGGCTTTCACTGAATTCAGGAAATCCTGGGCCCGCCTGGTCTGCGGATGCTCGAAGAAGTCCTCCGGCGCGCCCTCCTCGATGATGCTGCCGCCATCCATGAAGATGACCCGATCAGCCACCCGTCTGGCGAAATTCATCTCATGGGTGACGATGACCATGGTCATACCATCCTTCGCAAGTTTCGTCATGACATCCAGCACCTCGCCGATCATCTCCGGATCCAGGGCGCTGGTGGGCTCGTCGAAGAGAATGGCCTTCGGGTGCATGGCCAGGGCACGGGCGATGGCCACACGCTGCTGCTGGCCGCCGGAAAGCTGGGCCGGTACTTTGGCGGCCTGATTATCCACGCCTACCCTTTTCAGAAGCTCCATGGCTTCCTCCCGGGCCTCCTTCCTCGGCTTGTGCAGTACGTCTATGGGCGCGATGGTCACATTGTCCAGAATGGTCTTGTGGGCAAACAGGTTGAAAGATTGGAATACCATGCCAATCTGGGAACGGAGCTCGGCCAGCCTCCGACCCTCCTCAGGCATCTTGGTTCCGTCGATGAGGATTTCTCCGGAGTCAATGGTCTCCAGTCGGTTGATCGTCCGGCACAGGGTGGATTTACCGGAACCGGACGGTCCGATGACCACGACAACCTCGCCCTTTTTTACGGATAAATTGATATCCTTTAATACATGCAGTTCTCCGAAATGCTTATCTACATGACGCAGTTCGATAACCGGCACTTCATTCGCTGTAGTTCTGTTTTCTTCCATAGTTTATTTTCTCCTTCTGGCAATGGCCACAGAGATTCTATTTAATATATAATTGATCAAAATATAGATAATTGCAATCACCAGATAGACCGAAAGCAGTGCGTCATAGTTGCTGATCAGCACCTTCGCGTTCTGCATCAGGTCCGCATAGTTTACCACATAGGCGAAGGTGGTATCCTTCAGCACGATGACCACCTCGGAAATCAATGCCGGAATCACATAGCGCAGGGCCTGTGGAAATACGATCTTGAAGAAGACACTGTTCTTTCGCATACCCAGGGACACCGCCGCTTCCGTCTGTCCCTTCGGCACCGCGTTGACGCCGGAGCGCAGAACCTCCGCCACCACGCCCGCCGCGGAGATGGCCACCGGGACCGCTATCTTACACAGAGGTGGAAGCTTAATGCCAAACTGAGGCACCACCAGAAAGAAGAAATAGATAAACAGAAGGGTCGGCACGCCGCGGCTGAACTCAATGAGCGCGGTGCAGAGCCATTCCAGCGGTTTGACGCCGCTGATTCTGCCAAGCATCAGCAGGAGGCCTGCGAAAAATGTGATCACACCTGCCGTCAACGCAGCCGTCAGCGTACCTGCAAGACCATTTCCAATAAACCGCCAGGTGGTATACCGGGTGAAAAAGGACCAGTATCTGGCGTCCAGCTGTCCATTGATGGCGAACTGATGAATGACGCCGTAGATCAGCACCGCCAGAAGCAGGAGCACCACCACAGTTCCCGCCATAATTCCTCTGCGGGTCTTCGGTCCCGGCGCCTCGTAGAGCGCATCCCGTATGGATATCTGTCCATTGTTCATCGCAAAACCCTCACTTTCCTGTCAATCAGGTTTCCAATCTGTCCGATCACCACCGCCGTCGCGCAGTACAGCACCGCGGAAATCAGGAAAGCCGTCACGCCGCCCACGGCTCTGGTATTGATATGGGAGACCAGACCGGTCAGATCCGTGGGGTTCATGGGCACCTGGGAAGCCAGCGCTGTCGTCAGCATGGTCGCCACCAGAAGATTGGTCATGGGAAGCACACTGGAACGAAGAGCCTGGGGAATGACTACATTTTTCAGAATCTTGCCAAAGGACATGCCCAGGGCCCGCGCCGCCTCGATCTGTCCGATACTCACTGTATTCATACCGGCCATCAGATACTCGGAGCAGAACGCCGCCGGAAGCAGGGATGTGGCCGTCAGCACACAGACGTAATAGGAAAGCACCACATTCAGATAGGGCAGCGCGTAGACCAGCATGATAAGCAAAGTCGCGCCCGGGATGTTCCGGAAGATCTGCACATAGAAGTCTCCGACCCATCGCAGCGGCTTCACGGGACATACCCGCATGATGGTAATGAGAATACCTATCAGAAATGCAAGCACAAAGGACACTGCCGTCAGCTTCCAGGTGACGAACAATGCCTGTATATATTTGTCTCCGTATTGGGAAAGAAGTTCCTGAATACCCATATGGATTCCTCCTGCGGAAAAAGACCTTCAGAACTACTGAAGGTCCTTCTCCCTGTCTTTCTATTTGTAACTGTTCCACACCTGACCAGTTACCACGCTTCGGTTCGGGTTACTCGATCGCCGGAGCTTCCGGTACGGTCTCGATGCCGGTGCGGTCGCCCAGGCTGATCTTCCACAGCTCTGCCCAGGTTCCATTGTCTTCGATCTTCTTCAGGAAGTCGTTTACAAATGCTACGCCGTCAGAATCAAGCGGAAGTCCGATACCGTAGTTGTCCTCCGGCCCGAAGGTGTCGCCTGCGATTTCGTAAGCGCCCGGGTTCTTCACAATAGCGTTCAGAAGCAGAGTGTAGTCTGTTACATAGGCGTCTACACGGCCCTGCTCCAGAGCGGTACGTGCTTCCTGGTCGTTGGCAAACTCCTGAACGGTAGCTTCCGGCGCGTACTCAGCCAGGATATCCGGGCCTGTGGAACCGGACTGTGTCGCTACAATCTTGCCAGCCAGGTCTTCTACTCCAGTGATATCCGTGTTGCCTGCCTTTACCAGGACAGCCTGCTTGGATGTGTAGTAGGGGCCGGCGAAGGAAATGACTTCCTTACGTGCGTCTGTGATGGAATAAGTAGCGAATACTGCGTCTACCTGGTCACTGGTCAGAACGGACTCACGGGTACTGGAATCTACCTGTGTCAGCTCATACTTGCTCTCATCGCCCAGGATGTAACGTGCAAGCAGCTGATACAGTCCTGCGTCAAAGCCGCGGATGCCGTTGTCTGTCTCATCCAGCTGACTGAACAGGAAAGAGGTTCTGGTTCCGCCTACACGGAGCACGCCAGCTTCCTTTACTGCCGTAGCCCACTTGCTTGCCGCAATGTCAGCGTCGTCTGCTACGATGCCGTCTGCCAGAAGCGCGTCAAATGCATCCTTGTCGATCTCTGCCGCCACCGGCTCTTCTGCCTCTGCTGCGTCTTCCGTGGTCGCCTCTGCAGCTGCCTCAGTCTCCTGTGTGGTCTCTGCCGCCGGAGTCTCGTCTGCCTTGCTTCCGCATGCTGCCAGGCTTCCTGCCAGTGCAATGGTCAGCAGTAATGCGGTTGATTTCTTCAGCCATTTCAAATTTCTCATAATAATCCTCCTTTTTGATTGTTCACGTTGTTTTGATGTTGCAATCATACGCTCTTTAACCTACTTTGTCAATAGGTTATGTATGATTATTTTATTTTTTACGTAAAAAGTCGCTGCACAGAAAAACTTTCTTCTGTACACCGACTTCTTTGTCAGGTTGAATAATTCCAAGTATAGGAAAAAATATGTGCGCCAATCACAAGTCCGCTTAAGGACGGATAGTTGGCATAAGTCCGGAAAAAGGTCCTGTTTCCCACGTTGGATTCGCCCGCGATGGCCCGGCGGGCAGCGTTATAGCAGGATTCCGTGACGGAATCCGCGCCGTCGGTCAGCATCAGGTCAAAACGGCCCGAGGTAACGGGGGAGAACTGACCCGAAGCCCGGATCACGCTCATGATATCGCCCTGTCCGAAACGGGAATCCCGGATACGGTTCATGACGACCGCGCCCACGGCCAGCTGGCCCTCTGCGCCCTGATTGCCTGCCTCGCAGTAGATCAGCGTCGCCAGAGCCTTTACTTCGTCCTCGCTGGCGCTGTACGCGCCATACTGTACATATTCCAGCTCTGTGGTCCGCACGCCGGTCACGTCGCCCAGGGAGCCAATGATCTCAGCCGCCTTAGCCGCCTCGATCTGGGCCTCGATTTTCTTCTTCTCGGCAATAAGCTGCTTCAGGACCTCCTGCTGGTTGGCCAGGGTATTGCTCTTGCCGTCCAGATCGGCCTGGGCCGCCGCGATATCGTTCACATGCCGGCTGATTTTGCCGGAAGTACTGCTGGCCAGAGAAGATACCTCGCTCTGCTTTTTCGTCAGGGAGGCCTGCATGTCATCCAGGGCCTCTTTCTCCGCCTCCAGCTTTTCCTCCTGCTCCTGAATCTCGGCCTTATGGGCCGCGTAGGACTCCAGCATATCCCGGTCGTAGGCGCTGATGCGCGCCGCGTAATCGGCCCGGTTCAGGGCGCTGGCGAAATCGCCGGACTCCAGCAGAATCTCGATGAAGGAGCTCCGAGGATTCTCGTACATATACTGAATGCGGGCCTTCATGTCCGCATACTGCTTATCCTCGGTGGCTTTCGCCTCCTCCAGCTCTCCTTTCGTCTGCTCAATCTCCGCCTTTTTGTCCACAATCTGCTTATTTAACTCAGAAATCTGGCTTTCCAGGCTGGAATACTGCTGATTCAGCTTCTTCAGGTAGTCCTCCATCTCAGACTTGGCCTGCTGCAATTTGTCCTTTTTGTCCTTCGTGGCATCGATCTCGCTCTGGGTCTTATCGATCTCGTCCTGGGTCTTATCAATCTCGTTCTGAATGTTATCCACGTCGCTCTGATCCGGCACGGCATAGGACGTAAACCCAAGCGCCAGCGCCAGGGTAACTCCGCCCAGTCGATATGCGGTTTTCAGAAGACGTGAATGCTGTTTCATGGATTCAGTTCCTTTATAGTCTCTTTATTTCCAGTTGTATTTGGTCAGGTGCCCCTCCAGGCGCATCCCCGGAAAATCATTCTGGCGCAGGGCCTCATAGAGCACGATAGCCACGGAGTTGGACAGGTTCAGGGATCTGGTGTCGCCCAGCATGGGGATACGGATGGCCCTTTCCTGATTTTCCAGCAGGATCTCCTCCGGGATTCCGGCGCTTTCCTTGCCGAACATGATGTAGCAGTCCGGCTCAAACTGCGTCTCCGTGTAGACCTTCGGTCCCTTGGTGGTCGCCATATAGGGCCGAGCGCCCGGATTCTTCCGCAGGAAATCCTCATAGTTTACATAAGTTGTCACATCCAGCTGCGGCCAGTAATCCATACCGGCCCGCTTCAGCTCCTTTTCGCTCAGACGGAAGCCCAGGGGCTCGATGAGGTGCAGGCGCGTGCCTGTCGCCACGCAGGTTCTTCCGATGTTGCCTGTATTGGCCGGAATCTCCGGCTCTAAAAGTACGATGTTGAACGCCATTTATTTTGCTCCCTTTTCTGCCCGAAGCTTCGCCACAAAGCGCGCCAGACGACTGGTGGCCTCTTTCAGATCTTCGAGAGAGTACGCGTAGGAGATTCTAAGGAATCCCTCGCCGCAGGCGCCGAAAGCGGTTCCCGGAACCACGGCCACCTTCTCCTCCATCAGGAACCGGGTGGCGAACTCCTCAGATGTCATGCCAAACTCCTGGATACCGGGGAAGATATAGAACGCGCCATAGGGCTCGAAGCAGGAAAGTCCCATTTCCCGCAAAGTATGTACCAGGAAACGGCGTCTCTGGTCGTAGGACTCCCGCATCATCGCCACGTCTTCATCGCCGTTTTTCAGGGCCTCCACCGCCGCGTACTGGCTGTTGGTAGGCGCGCACATGATGGCATACTGATGAAGCTTCGTCATCTGGCTGAGAATCTCCGCCGGTCCGCAGGCATAACCCAGACGCCAGCCAGTCATGGCGTAAGCCTTGGAAAAGCCGTTGATGAGCACGGTTCGCTCCCGCATGCCCGGAATACTGGTGATGGATACATGGTCGCCCGCGTAGCTGAGCTCGGAATAAATCTCATCAGACAGCACGTAAATGTCTTTCTCGATGATGACCTCGGCGATTTCCTCCAGATCCTTCTGAGTCATAATCGCGCCGGTGGGATTGTTCGGGAAAGGCAGAACCAGAATCTTGGTCTTGTCGGTGATGGCGTCCCGCAGCTCCCGGGCAGTCAGACGAAACTCATTTTCTTCCTTCAGCTCGATGATCACGGGCACACCGTCCGCCAGCACACAGCAGGGCTCATAGGACACGTAGCTGGGCTGGGGAATCAGCACCTCGTCGCCCGGGTTCAGCATGGCGCGGAAGGCCATGTCGATGCCCTCGCTGCCGCCTACGGTAATCAGCACCTCCCGGAGCGGATCATAGCTTACGTGAATGCGGCGCTCCAGATAGCGCACGATTTCCTCCCGCAGCTCCTTTAAGCCTGCGTTGGAGGTATAAAAGGTACGTCCTTTTTCCAGAGAATAGATACCCTCGTCGCGGATGTGCCAGGGGGTATCGAAGTCCGGCTCGCCCACGCCCAGGGAAATGGCGTCGGGCATCTCATTTACCACATCAAAGAACTTACGGATGCCGGACCAGGGAATTGAAACTGCTTTGTCTGATAATGGGTTTCTCACGGTGTCACCAGCATCCTTTCGTCTTTTTTCTCATGTGCCATAATTGAACCATGGTCTTTGTATTTTTTCAATATGAAATGTGTGGCAGTGCTGAGAACGGAATCCAGCGGTGACAACTTATCAGATACAAACTGCGCCACATCCCGCATGGTCTTGCCTTCGATCATGACCATAAAGTCGAAGCCGCCGGAAATCAGATAGACGCTGTCCACCTCGGCGTAATTGTAGATGCGCTCCGCCACCTTATCAAATCCGAATCCCCGCTGGGGCGTAACCTTGACCTCCACCAGGGCCGTCAGCTTCTCCTCGCTGGTCTTATCCCAGTTAATCAGGGTATGATAACCGCAGATAATACCTTCCTTTTCCATATCCGCGATCTCATTGGCGACCGCCGCCTCCTCTACTCCCAGCATCACTGCCAGATCCGCCAAATCCACGCGGCTGTTTTTCTCAATGAATGTCAAAATTTTTTCTCTCATTGCTTTCGCCCTCCCGTCAGGTTTTTTATAATTTACTCATATATTTTATACAATTCGTCTGTCTTCGGACGCTCCAGAAAGCTCTCGTCCTCACCGTTTACGATGCGTCTGGCCTTGCCGTCGGTGGCTTTACCGATGACCGCCGCCGGAATACCGGCCTTTTCAAGCTCCCGCACCAGATCGTGTCCACGATCTGCCGCCATCAGCATGCAGCCGCTGGAAATCAGATAGTAAGGATTCAGCTCGAAGCACTCGCAGATCTCCACGGTCTCCTGACGGATAGGAATGGCCTTCAGGTCGATCTCCAGGCCGACGCCGGACGCCTCCGCCACCTCCCAGAGCGCGCCGTAGATACCGCCCTCGGTCACGTCGTGCATGGCGCTGACGCCGTGCTTCACCGCAATCTTCGAATCTTCTACCACGGAAATATATTGGTCAAAGCCCTTGGCCGTCTCCACGAACGCCGCTGGGAAACGTTTCCGGAGCTCCTCTTCCTTCTCTTTGGCAATGATAGAGGTGCCCTCCACGCCAATCCATTTAGTCACCAGGATATCCTGGCCGGGCTTCGCCCCTGCAGTGGATACCAGCTGTCCCTCCTGCACCTTGCCCACGCCTGTGACGCTGATAATGGGCTGATTGACTGCCCGGGTGACCTCGGTGTGGCCGCCCATGACCTGGATATGGAACCGGGCGCAGGCCGCTTCCACTTCGCTCATCATCTGCTTAATGTCGGCCTCCTCGATCTCCTCGGGCAGAAGCACTGTGAGCATGACGCCCACCGGCTCCGCGCCGCTGCTGGCCAGATCGTTTGCGGTAATCTGGATAGCCAGAGTGCCGATATCCTTCACCGTTCCGGTAATCGGATCGGTGGAAATCACAAAAATCTCGCCGGGAGCCAGCTTCATGGCCGCGCAGTCCTCGCCCACGCCGGCACCCAGAAGCACCTCGTCCCGCTTCGTATGTATCTGTTTAAAAATACTTCTTTTTAAAATCGTCTCTGAAACTTTTCCGACCTTCATCGCTGTCCGCTCCTTTATGTTCGCCTTTACTGCTGCATCCGCGCGACGCAGGACGCCAGGGTGGCGTTCACGGTAGCCTCGTCCTGGGTGGCGATGGCCGCCTGCAGCTCATTGGAAAGTTCCGGATCGCCCGCGATGCCTACGGTGATCGTCCGCGGCGTCGCCTTGTAGTTACTCTTGTTGACCTTGGTGACGCTCTCTTCCTTGCCGCCCACATAGACATGCTTGTAGAGCTCCGCCACCACGCCCTTGTGCGCGCTCTCACGCACGATATAGCCGATAGGCTGGCCTGCGTCCGCGACGATCTGTACGCCCGGCTCTGTGGTACTTAAGGTCACGCTCTCGAATTTCAGTGTCCGGTTGGCCGGGCGGGTCTCCTGGCCGTAGATGGTGAAGGTCACCTGCTTGCCGCTGGTCACGCCCTCAATGTAGACCGGCGCGTCCAGAGTATTCTTGAACTTCAGATCCTTATAGGTTCCCGCGATGGCCGCGTCGTCCGCCGGCTCCACATAAGTCACGATCATGGAATGGTTGGAACGCTCTACCACTTCCAGCTCTGCCCGCAGAACCGCGTTGTACAAGGTCGTGGATACCTGGCAGATACCGCCGCCCAGGCTGTCTACCACCTTGCCGTTCAGGTAAGATCCCGCCATGGCGTAGCCGTTGGCCTCAGAGAAGGGGCTGACTGCCTCATAGGCGGAGAAGGTGTCTCCCGGATACAGTACCGTGCCGTTGATGTGGCTGGTTCCGGTGGCAATGTTCTTACAGCGGGACGCGCCGGAGGTGCTGTAGCTGGTGGTGAAGGTACCCAGCACGTCCTTCACCTTGCTGAGCTCTTCCGCCGTTCCTCTGGGATAATCGGTCTCCACCGGCAGATCCAGGGAACCGTCGGTATGATCCCACTCATTTTCAATAAAATCTGTAATCGTGGTGATGGAGCTGTCCGCGTCCAGTACGAGACCGATCTGGCCGTCCACCACTGCGAAAGATCCGCCCTCGCGCTTCAGAGTTGCGTCTACGGCCTTCTGATCAAATTTCTTACACTGGTTGTTCACATACCCGGTCACCAGTTCGGTGTCCAGAGCCCAGGTGAGCTGATAATTCATGTTCTCATGCTCCAGATCCTTGCGATCCTTGTAACGCCTGATGATGTTGCCAGTCTTGCCAAGCATGACGGCTTCCTCTACGATCTCGTCCTCGTTGGTACTGGTTAGTCCCAGCTCTGCCAGGGTCGGGGTCAGCTCGTTGTCGCCGATGTGCAGGGTCAGCGTCTCCGCGCCCATCTCGTCCACGTAGGTGTTCAGGGCGTCCAGTGCCTCCGTCCTGGTCATGCCGGACATATCGATGCCGTCCACATAGACGCCGGTGTGAATGGTGGCGTTGTCCGCCGCCAGCGCAGTGGTGCCGCCCGCCAGAAAGGCTGTGCAAAGTACAGCCGCTGTCAGTAACTGTCTCTTTTTCATAATATCTCCTCTTTTTTCAAAATAGGATCCTGATTTCCGCCTGAAAGATCTCTTACAGAGCGTAGGTCAGCATCGGCAAAATCATGGCCAGTACTACGATGACGATGATAATCGTGGAAATGACTTTTCTGCTTTTCTTATCGTACCAGTTCATCTTACAATCCTCCCATACCCGGAAATAATCTTATCTATGATTCTTGACGCTTCGTTCTTGGTCAGTGTGTCAATCTGCACACTTAAGTTTATTTTATGATATTTTATCAGATCATTCAAGTATCCTTTTTGCGCAGGTGTAATCGGACCCTGTTTTTTTACCTTGCAAATCAGGGGTCTGGGCGCGAAAAGCTCTTCCGGACTGTCCGGGAATTCTGCCGCCAGCCGCCTGTAGAGCTCCATGGCCGCGCAGGCGTCATCGGAGGCCCGATGGGCCCGTTCCTGGGTAATCTGGTAATAGCCGCACAGATAGGGCAGGTTTTTATGCTCCAGATCCGGCAGCAGCGCCCGGGCGATTTTCAGGGTGTCCACGCCGTCCTTTTCGAAGGTGAGCCCTAAATTGACCGCGTTTTTCTTCACAAAGCTGTAATCGAAGAGGATGTTGTGGCCCAGAAGCGGCAGGTCACCGCAGAAATCGATCAGCTCCGTCACCGCGGTTTTCGTGTCTTTGCCTGTGGCCGCCATGGCATCATTGATGCCGGTCAGCGCCTGAATCCGGTGGCTGATGGCCATGCCCGGGTTCACCAGGGTCTCATAGCGATCCGTGATTTCTCCGTTCACTACTTTTACCGCGCCAATTTCCAGGATGCGGTCCTCGGAGGGGTGGAGGCCGGTGGTCTCCAGGTCCAGGGCGATGTAGTTTTCTATCATAGTTGAATGTTCTCCGTTCTGTTGTATCATTCACTACCACGCGCATACTCTGTCCTTGTCTGGGCTGATTGCGCCTTGTTTCTGTATCTTAGCACTAAAATTCATTCAGGCTTTCTGTTTGCGCTGTTTTCGTCTGATTTTTTATCCTTTATATTCTGTCACCCTCGCAGCGTAAGTCAGCGGATCCCGATTTTCATAGTCAAAAATCAGATATTTGACTTGTCCGTCTTCTGCGGACACTGCCTCCACATGATTCTGCTTCCCGGTCTGCCTCAGAATCTCTGTGATTGATTCTTTATAAGCCGTCTGATCCGGCGCAAAGGAAGGCCGCGCCTTGGCCCGCTCCCGCAGATAGTAGTCGATGGTCAGAAGCTGCCGGAAGGACTGCTCCTCCTCCGGAAATGATTTCTGCGCGAAGGCCAGCAGCAACTCATACCGCTGCACCCGGGAATGCTTTCGCTGCTCCGCGTGCCGTTCCTCGTAAAACTCCGCCAACCGCTCAAAGAACGCGAAGGGCGACGGGAACTTCGGCATCAATTTTTCCAGAGTCCCGTCAAATTGGTGGCTGTTATAATAATTTTCCACCATGTCTTCCACCATTTTCAGACGCAGCACGTCAGAAAAGGCCAGCCAGGGCGTACATAAGACCTCATAGGGCGGCAGCGCCCGGCGGACGATGCCGTATTGTTCCGCCTCCCGGTGCATCCGGGAACCCTTCAGGACCTTCAGGAAGCCCAACTGAAGCTGGTCAGGCCGCATGGCGTAGACGTCGTTAAAGGACCGCCCGAAGCTCTCGTAATCCTCGAAGGGCAGGCCCGCGATCAGATCCAGATGCTGATGGATATTTTTCCCTGCGTGTACCTTCGCCACCACATCCCGCAGCCCGCCCAGGTCTGTCTTCCGGCAAATGGCTTCGAGAGTCCGTGGATTCGTGGACTGGACGCCGATTTCCAACTGAATCAGGCCCGGCCGCATCCGCGCGATAAGCGCAAGCTCGTCCTCATCCAGCAAATCCGCCGCGATCTCAAAGTGGAAATTCGTCACGCCGTTGTCATGCTCCAGCAGGTATCGCCAGATGGCCATGGCGTGGCTCTTGCGGCAGTTGAAGGTGCGATCCACGAATTTCACCTGGGGCACCTTCCGATCCAGGAAGAACTGCAGCTCCGGCAGCACCAGTTCGAGACTCCGGAAACGCACGCTCTTATCTATGGAAGAAAGGCAGTAGCTGCAGGAAAAGGGGCAGCCGCGGCTGGATTCGTAGTAGATGATACGGTTTTCAAAATCGGTCAGCTCCTGGTAGGGGAAGGGGAGGGTGGAGAGGTCCACCAGCGGAGCCGGGGGATTCGTCTGAATCTGCTCTACCTCCCACGCTCCCGCTTCGTAGTTTACATAACTCTTGTTTGAATGCTCTGTAAAACTCGGAACTGTTTCTTCGTTTTTCTTTTGACGAGTCAGATTTCTTCGAAACACCAGCCCCGGTATCTGCGACAGATGCTCCACGTCCGCCTTGTGATTTACATAACATTCTCCCAGTCTCCGAAAACTCTCTTCTCCCTCGCCGCAGAGAATCCCGTCCACCTCCGGGTGCTCCCGGAGATACTGCTCCGCGTCGTAGGATACCTCCGGCCCGCCAAGCCAGATGGGCACTCCCGGCATCACCTTTTTGCACTCGGCGGTCAGCTCCGTCACATATACCATATTCCAGATATAACAGGAAAAGAACAACACGTCCGGCTTTTTCCGGTAGATATCCCGCAGGATTTCCCCGGTCCGGTGATTAATCGTGAACTCGGCCAGCTCCACCTGATCCCGGATGGATCCGGCGGAAGCCCGGAGGCTGTAGACTGCCAGGTTGGAATGGATGTATTTGGCGTTGATCGCCGTCAGTAAAAGCTTCATGGCCGCTTATTCTCCCAGCTTCTCATAGGCAATGCGGGCGGAACCGTCCTCATTTACCAGATAAATGATGCCCCGGCGGCTGAAGCCGTTCTTGGCGATCACGTGCTGCATGACCTTGTTGTCATGGTGCGTGTCAATGCGCAGATGCTTCGTCTGTTGCTCACAAAAAGCCACGATCTGCTGTAAAAATCCATGAAGCGTGCCGTCGCTGGCCACCATATGAATCACGCCATAGGGCACATCGGACAGCCAGGATCCGTCGTCAATCTTCCGATAATTGGGTTCCTCTTCGATAGCGAAGTAGAAGGATCCGTGAATCTGTCCGTCCTCCTCCAGCGCATAGAGCTTCCGAGCCGCGATCGCGTTCTCCAGCGTCGCCCTGGGCGGGTGGTTCTTGCCCCACTGGTTCGGGTTGCCGGTCTCCTCCATGAATTTCCGCGCGTGGGCGTATACGGCCTCGATGGCCGTTAAATCCTGTATTTCCGCATGTCTGATCATTGTAAATTCATCTCCTATTCGATGCCGCACTTATGCAGCGTCAGCTCGTCCAACTCCGGAAACGGTACCACCGGCTTCGGCTCCACCGTGTGATCGCCGATCAGTTTCTCCATCCAGATCATATCGTACCAGCGGCCGAACTTGTACCCGCACTTGTGGAACTCTCCCACCAGCCGGTAGCCCAGATGCTCGTGAAAATGTGCGCTGTCCCGGGTCAGATACTCGTCCTCCACCTCCGGATAGCCGATGCAGGCGTTCAGGTTCAGGATATGCTGGGCCGCCGATACCTTTTCCAATGCTGTATACAATTTCCTACCGATACCGCCCCGCTTGCAGTCCTTCTTCACATAGATAGTCGTCTCCACGCCCCAGTCGTAGGCCGCCCGGTCCTTGAACACACCGGTGCAGGCGTAACCCACGATCCCGCTGTCCCGCTCCGCCACGATGCAGGGATATTTCTCAAGGGTATGGGCGATGCGCTCCCGAAACTCCTCCAGGCTCGGTACCAGATACTCAAAGGTAATGACGGTTTCCTCCACGTAAGGTCTGTAGATATCCAAAATACTTTCCGCGTCTGCCAGTGTCGCCCGGCGGATCCGAAGCTCTGTCTCTGCCATACTGTTCACTCTTTTCTCTCTGGATTTTTCCGTATTATCCAAAGTATATTCCATATAAAATGACTTTACAATTCCCAAAACCAAATTTCTTTGCAAAATTTCCGGAAAAACAAAAGGAAAAGCCGCACTTCTTGTGTCGGCTTTTCCCGGAATGTGTCTTTGTTCTTATTTCTGCTTCTTCTCTGCTTCGTAAGCCTCTCTGGCCGCGCAGGCCAGCTGGTCGGCGCAGGATGTGGACTTGAAGCCGCAGTGGATGCCTTTGCATTTCTCCTCGATCTGCTCCACGGTCATGCCGTCCACCAGGCGGGGGATGGCTTTCAGGTTGCCGTCGCAGCCGCCGGTGAAGACCACGTTGGTGACTACGCCGTCGTTGATGTCCAGGCGGATCTTGGAAGAACAGGTGCCTTTTGTTTTATAGATGTATTCCATTTTTCATAGCTCCTTTTATCGTCTTACTTGATACAGATTCTCATTATAGCATGTAAGTGAGAAAACGGCAATGTGTCTAAGACGGACGGTGCCCGCAAAATTTTTTCGAGGTGTTCGGACGTTTCTCGGACACCGTGGTGAAAAAAGTTTGCGGGCACCTGCCTTTCGTCTGGGGACGACATCGGCGTTTTACTGGATGTCGGTTACCTTGTAGTCTTTCGCTTCAACGGCGTTCTTCAGGACATCGTCGGCTACCTCTGCGGTCAGTGTAACTACCGCGGTTCCGGCCTCGTGGCTTACCTCGGCTGCTTCTACGCCTGCAACTGCCTCCAGGGCTTTCTTTACGGCAGCCTCGCAGTGTCCGCACATCATACCTTCGATTTTCATGGTCTTTGTCATAGTTGTTTCCTCCTTCTTATGATCGGCCTTTGCCTTGATTTTTTTATCTTTACTCGCGTCATGCATCTTGAACAGGTTCAGACGCAGGGCGTTTGTGACTACACAGAAGCTGGACAGGCTCATGGCCGCTGCGCCGAACATGGGGTTCAGTTTCCAGCCGAAAAGCGGAATCCACACGCCTGCTGCCAGCGGAATTCCGATGACATTGTAGAAAAATGCCCAGAACAGGTTCTCGTGGATGTTCCGTAAGGTGGCGCGGCTGAGCCTGATGGCCGCGGGCACGTCGCTTAATCGGCTCTTCATCAACACTACGTCCGCGGCGTCGATGGCGATATCCGTACCGGCTCCGATGGCGATGCCCATATCGGCGCGGGTTAGGGCCGGGGCATCGTTGATGCCGTCGCCGACCATGGCTACTTTGCCCTTCTTCTTCAGATTCCGGATGACGCTCTCCTTGCCCTCGGGCAGGACTCCGGCGATGACCTCATCCACACCGGCCTGACGGCCAATGGCTTTGGCGGTGCGCTCATTGTCTCCGGTCAGCATCACTACATGGATGCCCATGCCCTGCAGCTCACGGACTGCCTGGGGGCTGTCCTCTTTGATGACATCGGCTACCGCAATGATGCCGATGAGCTTGCCGTCTTTTGCGAAGAACAGCGGGGTCTTACCGTCCTCAGCCAATCTTTCTGACTGCTTGCGAACTGCGTCGGAGACCTCTGCGGTCTCGCTGATATATTTCAGGTTGCCGCCGGTCAGAACTGTGCCGTCCAGTTTTCCGGTCAGGCCGCCGCCCGGTACTGCCTGGAAATCTGCCACCTCCAGAGTATCGTCTGCGCCGCGCTCCCTGCCGGTCTCCAGGATGGCCCGGGCCAGCGGGTGCTCGCTCTTTTTCTCCAATGTATAGGCCAGCTTCAGAAGCTCTGCCTCCTGGACACCCTCCGTCGGGAGAATGTCCGTAATCTTAGGTTCGCCGCTGGTGATGGTTCCGGTCTTATCTAATGCTACGATCTGGGTCTTGCCGGTAGCTTCCAGAGAAGCGGCGGTCTTAAACATGATGCCGTTTTTCGCGCCCATACCATTTCCTACCATGATGGCTACGGGTGTCGCCAATCCCAGGGCGCAGGGGCAGCTGATAACCAGCACGGAGATTCCGCGTGCCAGCGCAAAGCCTATGCTCTCGCCTGCCAGCAGCCAGATGATGATGGTCATGGCCGCGATGCTGATAACTGCCGGTACGAAGACGCCGGATACCCGGTCCGCAATCTTCGCGATGGGCGCTTTTGTGGCTGCCGCGTCACTGACCATCTGGATGATCTGGGATAGGGTGGTGTCTTCGCCCACACGGGTGGCCTCGCAGCGGATGAAGCCAGACTGATTCAGGGTCGCCGCGGATACGGCGTCGCCCACATTTTTATCCACCGGAATGCTCTCGCCGGTCAGGGCGGATTCGTTCACTGCGCTGCTGCCCTCCAGGACAATACCGTCCACAGGTATATTTTCACCGGGTCTTACCACAAAGACATCGCCTTTTCGTACCTGGCCGATGGGTACTTCCACTTCCGCGCCGTCCCGCACCAGCACCGCCGTCTTCGGGGCCAGCTTCATCAGACCCTTCAGGGCGTCTGTGGTCTTGCCCTTGGAATGGGCCTCCAGCATCTTTCCCACGGTAATCAGGGTCAGAATCATGGCCGCGGACTCGAAATAGAACTCATGCATGTAGGCCATGACAGCGTCCATATCCATATGGACCTGGGCTACGGTCATGGCGAACAGCGCATAGGTGCTGTAGCCGAAGGACGCGCCGGAGCCCAATGCTACCAGAGTGTCCATATTGGGCGCGCCGTGAAGCAGGCCCTTGAAGCCGCTGATAAAGAACTTCTGATTAATCACCATGACGATGACGGTCAGAAGAAGCTGGGCCAGTCCCATGGCCACGTGATTGCCCTCCATAAAGCCGGGTACCGGCCAGCCCCACATCATATGGCCCATAGACAGGTACATCAGCGGCGCCAGGAAGATCAGCGACGCGAGCAGTCTTCTTCGAATCTTCGGGGTCTCGGTGTCCTTCAGGAAATCATCGTCAGCTGCGGCGGACACTTTCGCGCTGCTGTTCTCCGCACCTTTTTCCGAAGCGCCGTATCCGGCTGCCTCCACCGCCGCGATAATGACGGACGGCTCCGCAGTACCTTCTACTCCCATGGAGTTGGTCAAAAGGCTGACCGAGCAGGCTGTGACGCCCGGTACTTTATTCACCGCTTTTTCCACGCGGGCGCTGCAGGCTGCACAGCTCATACCCGTTACGTTGTATTGTTTCATAATCTATGCCTCCTCTTTTCTGCCGCCGTTTTCCTGCCTTTTCCGGAAAATGGGTGGACAGACTTTTTTCCATCTTGTCTGTTCCTTACCGCATCAGCTTCTGTAATACAGTTACCAGCTCGTCTATGGTCTCGTCCTTGCCTTCCCGGATATCCTCGGCTACGCAGGTGCGGATATGGTTGGCCAGCAGCACTTTATTGAAGCTGTTCAGGGCCGCGTTGACGGCGGATACCTGCACCAGGATGTCGGTACAGTAGCAGTCGGTCTCCACCATTTTGCGGATGCCCCGGACCTGGCCCTCGATACGGCTCAAGCGGTTCAGGAGATCCCTGTATTCTTTTTCGGTACGCTCTTTGGTTTTATGGCTGCAACAGCAGCATTCTTTCTTTTCTTCCATTCAATTACCTCTTACTCTTTCCCTGTTTCCCGTTCATTATATACCCCCTTGGGGTATTTTTCAAGACCCAATTTCACAGTTCTCCGGTATTAATTTTATCAATAAGTATTTTTCCGCACAAAAAAACAACCGTATGCTTTCATACGATTGCTTTGTCTGCTTCTTATTTTTAAATCCGCGCGTTCTGCTTTGAACCCTGAAACAGTACCGTTACCTCTGTAGCCGGCTCGGCCCAGGCGACCTCGCGGCACACAGGAGGTTCTGCTTAGAGCTGCTCCATTCCTGACCTGACTCGGTTCACAGATTCCTGTTGCGCAAGACCCAGGCGTCTATGCTGCTTGCAAAGGGCTGCATACTGCTCCATAAAGTCCGAGGCAGAACATCACCCCTGCTGTAGCGGATTGCAGGTACAGGGAACCGCTAATTCCCCGGCTGCGCGGAAGCTTTATGACATATTTGGGATCGCCGATCAGACGATCTTTCTCAGTATAGCTTTAATTCCCGGCTTTGTCAACGCTTTTGTTCCTGTTCACAGGAACAAAAAACCGCCGCGATGCACAGAATTTATACTAAAAGCATCATTTTGCGTTTTCATAACTCGGGCTTCTGGTATATACATGCCAAAACTCTTTGCGGGACAGTGACGTGTGAACCGCTATACCTTCTTCACCTGCTTCTTCTGTTTACGGAGTTTTTTAAAAAATTCGCTGAGCATGGCGCTGCATTCTTCCTCCAGTACGCCCCGCTCCACATTTACCTGATGGTTGAATTCGGACATTTCCAGGAGGTTCAGGATGGAACCGGCGCAGCCCGCCTTCGGATTCATGGCCCCGATAACCACCCGGCCCATCCGGGCCTGGACGATGGCCCCGGCGCACATCTGGCAGGGTTCCAGGGTGATGTACATGGTGCAGTCCTCCAGCCGCCAGTCGCCGGTCTTTTTGCTGGCCTTGCGGATGGCGTTCAGCTCCGCGTGGGACAAAGTATTTTTGTCTGTATTTCTTCGATTATAGCCTCTGGCAATGATTTTGTCATTCTGGACAATGACACAGCCGATGGGCACTTCCAGAAGTGCCTCAGCCTTTTTTGCCTGCCGCAGGGCCTCTTTCATGTATTTTTCGTCTGCTGTCATGCAGGTTTCTCTCCTTATGTTAAATCTGATTTTCTCTCATCCGCCTCTGTGAGTCTACTGGCTATTCCATTACCGCAGGGTCCGGCACCAGTAGCCGAAGCTGCCGTCTCTTGTCTCCTGGCCCTTCATCAGCCGGAACTCCTCGAAGCCAAACATGGACGCCAGCATCTGTTCCCGCTCATTGTAGACGCCGGGTACCCCCAGATAGTATCCGATGTAGTCCTCAGTCTCACGGCGCAGCAGCAGCAAATGCTTATACTGATAGAAGCCGTGGAGCAGAAAGCTGTTATTTCCAAGCTCCCACTTGTCTCTTGGGACGCGGTTTAAGTCCCGGCTGCCCAGGCGGATGCTGAATATTACGCCGCCGTTCCGATCCTGATAGCGCATGACCGGGAAATGTTTTACCAGATATTCCCATTGTTCTTTCTTGGGGTCTGCCGGAGGCTGCTTTTCCGGGCTTTTACAGCTTTCTGGATTTTCCGTTTTCTCGGACGATGTCTCTGCTATTTTTAATTTGGAAGCAGTGTCCGGATTTTCTGATTCCTTCCCCGGCTCCGGTGCGTCCGCCGGAAGATCCGCCGCATAGAGGGCCGTCGCGCGGCGATCGAGCTCGGTCTGGAGATCAACCGCCAGCGGAGTGGCAGGCGTATTGTCCCTGTTCTGAACTACGATTTTGATATCCGGCTTCGCCTGCTGCCAGGGGATCACCCGTTCCGCTTTATTTTCCAAAGCTCCTGTAATCTTTTCCTTCCTTACAGGCGGCGCAATCTTCTTTTTCTCTCCCGCCGCCACAAACCGCTCCACATCCACCGGATAATCATCCCACTCTGCGGCATAGATCCGGTTGCCGCCTTCTATGTAGATGCCACGGCTCTCCTCCAGGCTGAAACCGCCCATCAGGCTGTCCGTCTTCGTCACGCCGTCCCATTCCAGAGCCCCGTTGCGGCTTTCCAGCTCGCCCAGATACTGGCCCTCCAGTCCTTCCTTCCTCTGCTTGAAGGCATAGACCCGGTAGGGCTCCTGATGATGGGTATAGAACCCCCGCACATGCACCCAGATCCGACACTCTCCACCTCTGGCATTTACCTTCACAAAGCCTGTACTCTCGCCCTTTTCGCCCTGCTTATATCCGTAGATATAGGAGACAAACCGCTTATAGTCAGACATAGAATCCCTCCCTTTTTCCTTGTGAAAAATAGTCTTTTCTACCGTTTGCTAGAATATTCTATGCCTGTCCAGAGAAATTCATGCCTGAAAATCAGCGGTTCTATGCTTCTATCTTTATCATTTTTCTTCTATGCGTTCTTTCTCTTTTCCAGAATGCGGTTGGACAGCTCCGCGAACTGCTCCAATGTCAGCGCCTCGCCGCGCACGCTGGCGCTTAAGCCCATCTCGTCCAATACCTCTGTGGTCATTTCCTTCGGAATATGCAGCTCCGGCGCGTTGCCGAGGCCATTGACCAGGGTCTTTCTGCGCTGATTGAAGGAGGCGCGGATCATCTGGAACATCAGCTTCTCGTCCTCCGCCTGTACCGGAACCTCCGCATGGCGGGTCAGGCGGATAACCGCAGAGCCCACCCGGGGACGCGGCATGAAACAGTTGGGTGGCACATTGGCCACCAGCTCCGGCTTTGCGTAATACTGTACGGCCAGGGACAGTGCGCCGTAGTCTTTGGAGCCGGGTCCCGTCTTCATCCGGTCTGCCACTTCCTTCTGCACCATAATCGTAATGCTCTCCACCGGAACATGGTTTTCAAACAGCCCCATGATAATCGGCGTGGTAATATAATAAGGCAGATTGGCCACTACTTTTATCGGCTTTCCACCGTTCTTTTCTTCCGCAAGTTTACATAAGTCCACTTTCAGCACATCCTCGTGGATGACCGTCACGTTATCATAGGCGCTTAAGGTATCCTCCAGAATCGGAATCAGCGCGTCGTCGATCTCAATGGCCGCCACCTCCCGGGCAGAGGCCGCCAGATACTGGGTCAGGGTACCGATACCCGGGCCGATCTCCACGACGAAATCGTCCTCGGTGATTTCTGCGGAGCGGATAATTTTGCCCAGCACGTGCTCGTCTATCAGGAAGTTCTGACCGAACTTTTTCTGGAAGATAAATTTGTATTTATTCAATATTTCAATTGTATTTTTCGGGTTTCCCAGGGTGGGAACGGGTCTGTTCATATCGTTCTGCCTCCAAAGTACATTTTTTTCGCATTTTCATTCGTCACCCGGATCACCTCATCCGCATCCGCGCCCTTCAGCTCCCCGATGGCCGCTGCCACATAGGGCAGGTTCAGCGACGAATTCCGCCTGCCCCGGTTGGGCTCCGGCGCCAGGTACGGGCAGTCCGTCTCCAGCAGGATCCGATCCAGAGGCAGCATTTTTACCACCTCTTTGAGCTTCTTCGCGTTCTTAAAGGTGACCACGCCGCCGACGCCGATATAATATCCCATCTTCAGATACTCATCGGCCATCTCCGGCGAATAGGAAAAGCAGTGAATCACACCGCGCAGCCGCTCGTCCTGCGCAGCCCTAATCTCCTCCAGTGTATCCGCAGCCGCCTCCCGGCTGTGTACAATCATCGGAAGGCCTGTCCGTTTCGCCAGCTCCATCTGTGCCCGGAACCACTTCTTCTGCAGATCATGATTTTCCTTATCCCAGTAATAATCCAGGCCAATCTCGCCCACCGCCACAGTCTTTGGATTCCGGCACTGCTCCTCCATCCAGGCGAAATTCTCCTCATTCAGCTCGCCCACCTCATCCGGATGAACGCCCACCGCCGCATATATGAACGGATACCGCTCCGCCAACGCCAGGGTACTCTTCACCGTCTTCAGGCTCGCGCTCACATTTACAATATATTCTATTCCATCCCTCTGACACTGCTCCAGAATCGCTTCCCGGTCCGCGTCAAAGGCCTCATCGTCATAATGAGCATGACTCTCAAATATCATGTTATATCTCTTTTCTTTCTTTATTTTAATCCTTGTATCTCTTAATCATTGTCCTTCTGATTCCAGCTGGAAAACGGCGCAATCTTCTGAAAGGCCTCATGGGACTTCTCATCCCCCTCCAGCAGATTCAGGAAAATAATATCAAACAGCATCAGGATATATATTTCCCGTGTAATCGTATCGTGGTTTTCCAACAGATTCGTCTTCGGAATCAGGAAGGTCAGATCCGCGTAAGCCGAACACAAAGATCTCTCGTAATTGGAAATCACTACAATATAACTTTCGTTCTGCACGATTCGTCCCAGCGCGTCCGCCAGCATCTGGTGAGCGCCCGACAGGGTAATAACGATAAACAGATCGTCCTTCGTCGCCAGATTCGCGAACAGCTTCAGCGTATCATAGGTGGTAATCACCCTCACATCCAGCCCAAGAAGCATAAATTTATGTCCCGCCATCTCGGCAATATTTTTATTCAGATCCATTCCGGCGATAAAAATCCGTCTGGCCTTCAGCATTTTTTTCCGCAGCAAGTCCACATACTCTGGCTTCGTAAATTTAAAAAGCGTCTCCGTCAGGGTATTGTAATCATGCATCAGGGATGTATAGGAATTCTGATTGATAATTGTGTTCTCCCGCTCCAGCTCGCTTTGCAAAATGTAGCGAAATTCATTCAATCCCGAAAATCCCACTTTTTGTGCAAATCGTATAACACTGGCGTCAGACACTCCGATCTGGGTCGCCAGATCCTGAGCGCTGCAGGAGACAAATTCCTGCATGTTTTCCTTCATATATTGAACGATTTTCCAGTCTGTTTTTGTAAACTGGTTCGACATTCCCTCAATCCGCGTCATGACGGAAAAAAGCCCGTTTTTCCGCTCTTTCATCCTTTCTCTGCTCCTTCATTTTTCAAAAAAAACACATTTTCTTTTTAGCATATCATAAACGCCGCGTTTTTTCAAAGTATTCCTGTATTCCCCTTTTATATTTCCTTCTGGATCCATTTTTCAATTTTTTGTAGCAAACTACATTGTTCGTCAATTTATACAAAGTTTTGCTACCATATTGAATTTTGTTTTGTAGTGTGCTACAATTCAACTGCAACACGGAAATGGCCATTTCACACTTGTAATATTAAGTAAAGGAGTTACGAAAGTGGATAACAAACCTCAGATTTTACTGCTGACGCATGGTGGTTGGGGCATGTCACTGGTAAAGGGCGTCCGGATGATTCTCGGCGCTGTAGACTTCGTAAGCGAAGTTCCCCTGCTTCCCGAAATGACACTTCCCGAGTACCTGGGAAAAGTCAAAGCAGAAGTGGAAAAACTGCCGGAAGGCTCCATCATTCTCACCGATGTATTCGGCGGAACGACCACCAATGTGGGCGCTAAGCTGGGCCGCGATTTTCATATCAAAGTATATTCCGGTCTGAATGCCCCCATGCTTCTGGAAGCGTGCTCACAAATCACTTTTACCGGCACAGTAAACTGTGACGCAGTACTGCAGTCTGGAAAAGATGCCGTAAAAGATGTTATTGAAGAAGTAGAACAATCACTGAAAAAGGAGAGATAATTATGGCAGACATTGTATTATGCAGAATAGACAGCCGTCTGATTCACGGACAGGTTATGACAAAATGGGTTAATCAGTCCTCCGCCAACAAAATCGTTGTCGTAAGCGACGAACTGGCAGCTGATGAATTCATGCTTCAGATTTATCTGCTTTCCGCTCCTGCAGGAGTTAAGGTAGAGTGCTACGGTATTGAGGATACCATCAAGCATTGGAACGAAGATCAGTTCGGCGCCGGAAAGGTTCTGCTGCTGCTTCCGGATCTCAAATCCATGAAACAGGTCTATGACGGCGGCGTTACCGTTCCGCAGATTCAGGTCGGCGGCCTGGGCGGCGCACCGAACCGCAAGGTTGTGTTCCAGAATATCACACTGGACGATCCGGATGTGGAAACCCTGGAGTACCTGAAGGGCAAGGGAGCTGACATTATCTTCCAGACCATTCCGGAGGATACTCCGATGAAGCTTGACGATATCTTAAAGCGTTACAAATAACTTTTTAACGTTTCAATCACATACGAAGGAGTGTAATTATGAGTGTTTTAGGAATAGCAATTTTTATGGGCTGTTACTACTGGTTCTGCCGTCTGCGTCTGGGCTATACCCTGTCCTCCGCTTTGCTGCAGCCCGTTACCATCGCTGTATTTGTTGGATTAATCACCGGAGAAATGGCACAGTCCATGATGATCGGCGCCGGTCTTCAGCTTGTATACCTGGGCGTTACTTCTACCCCGGGCGGAAATGTACCGAGCGCCCCGGCTCTGGCTGGCTGTATCGCCATCCCGCTTGGCGTGGCTGCCGGAATGAATACTGAGACTGCAATTGCTCTGGCTATCCCGTTCGGCGTTCTTGGCGTATTCGTTGACCAGCTGAGAAGAACCACCAACGCTTTCTGGGTACATATGGCTGACAGCTACGCAGAGAAGGCTGATACAAAAGGAATTATGCGTGCAGCATTCCTGTATCCGTCCATCGCAGGCTTCATCATCCGTTTCCCGATCGTATTCATCATTGATTACTTCGGAGTATCCGTAGCTCAGAAGCTTATCGAGATTCTGCCGACTTGGCTGTCTCACTCTTTCGAAATCATGGGCGGTATCCTGCCGGCACTTGGTTTCGCTATCACACTGACTGTTATCGGAAAGAAGAATCTGATTCCGTTCTTCCTTATCGGTTTCTTCGCCGTTATGTATCTTAACCTTGGAACCATGGCAGTTGCTATCTTCGCAACCTGCGCAGCTCTGCTGATGGGTCTGTTCAAAATGAAAGAGGAGGAGGCTTAATTACCATGGAAGAGACAAAGATGACTCAGGAAACTCCCGCAGTTCCCGCTAAGAAACTGACGAAAAAAGATATTACCAAGTCCATGTGGATCTACTATGCCGGTGCAGAGCTCTCCAACTCCTACGAGCGTCTTCAGAGCCTTGTCTTCTGTGCATCCATGACCCCGGTTCTGAAGAAACTGTATGACACTGACGAAGAGCTGAGTGCTGCTCTGAAGAGACATCTGGTATTCTTCAACACAGAGGGTATCCTCGGTGCTATTATCCAGGGTATCGTAATCTCCATGGAGGAGCAGAAGGCCAACGGTGAGAATATCACAGATGACGCTATCACCGGTATTAAGACAGGTCTGATGGGACCTGTTGCAGGTATGGGTGACGCTATTATCTGGGCAGCGGTTATGCCGATTATCTTCTCCATCTTCCTTCCGTTCGCATCCAACGGTTCTGCGTTCGGTGGAATTATGCCGCTGATTCTGTACCCGCTGATCACGATTCTTATTTCTTACTACCTGATTCATCAGGGATACACACTTGGTAAGAAATCCATCGTATCTCTGCTTCACGGCGGACGTATGAAGAATATCATCTTTACCGCAAATGTTATCGGTCTGACCATGATGGGTGCACTGTCCGCAAGCTACGTTACTCTGTCCACACCGCTGAGCTTCAGCTTCTCCGGTGGAAGCACTGTCGTAGTTCAGGATGTCCTGGATATGGTAGCTCCGGGTCTGCTTCCTCTTGCAGCTGTATTCATTATCTATGCTTACCTGTGCAAGAAGGGACCGCATTACACTAAGATTCTTCTGTCCGTTGTTGTTATCTCCGTTATCACTTCCCTGTTGGGAATCTTTTAAACGGCGGCCGATATCTGTCGGTACAATAACTTACAGATACAATTCCTTTCCAATATAGTTTAAGGAGGTGCCGCAAGATCATAAGACTGATTGAGCGGCATTTTCCTTTCTAATCATGATTATTGATAGAAACCTATCATGAGGAGACAACATGACTGTTTATGAAGAAATCGGACTTCCGCGTGTCATCAATGCCAGCGGCCGTGTAACCGTGCTGGGTGTATCCACCATCAGCGACAAGGTGGCCAAGGCAGCCGTAGCGGGCGGACAGTCCTATGTAGTAGTAGAAGATTTACTTGACAAAGCCGGAGAGATTATTTCTCAGTATACGGGCGGAGAGGACAGCTGCCCGACCGTATGCGCGTCCGCGGCCATCGCCCTTTCTGTAGCAGGAATGATTTCCAAGGGAAAGAAGACGATCATGGATCGTCTGCCGGATTCCACCGGACTGGCCAATGAGATTATCCTTCAGAAAGGCCATGTCATCAACTTCAACGCGCCCATCGAAACCATGCTGCGTCTGGGCGGCGGCGTACCGGTAGAGGCAGGCTGCGCGACGGAAGTAGTCGTAGAAGATGTGGAAGAGTTAATCAATGAGAAAACGGTGGCGCTGCTCTATGTAAAGAGCCATCATTGTGTACAGAAGGGCATGCTGGATCTGCCGACCATGATCGACATCGCGCACCGCCACAACCTGCCGCTGATGGTAGACGCCGCGGCTGAGGAGGATTTCCGCAAGTACATCGCCATGGGCGCCGACCTGGTATGCTACAGCGGTGCCAAGGCTCTGGAGGCGACCACATCCGGCTTTGTGACCGGTAAGAAAGAGCTCATTTCCTATATTAAAAAGCAGTACCACGGCGTAGGTCGCGCTATGAAGGTGGGAAAAGAGGCCATCATGGGACTTCTGGCTGCCCTGGAGCAGTATGAGAACAAGGACAAGCAGGCTGAGGTGGAGAAAAATGTCAAGATCGTGGACTGGCTGGTGGACGAGATCAACCAGATCCCGAACCTGAAGGCACAGAAGATTCAGGACGAGGCTGGACGGGCGATTTTCCGTGCGCGTGTATTCGTTGACCCGGAGAAGGCCGGCATGACCGCCACAGAGCTGGAGGGCAAGCTGAAGGCCGGTACCCCGACCATCCGCTGCCGTACCGAGTTCATGAGCCTGGGAAGTCTTGATTTTGACCCGAGACCGCTGGTGGAGGGTGATAAGGAACTGATTGTTGCGAAACTGAAAGAGATTATGGAGGCATAAAAATGGGATTAAATTATTATAATGGCAGAGTATGCTTAAACGTGCTGGGCGGCAGCCTGGAGAACGCAAAGGAGATCTACGAGGCAGCTGAGAAGTATGTGGCTGTAGGCGTTCTGTCCGCAAATTATCCGGATGTACCGAGTGCCGTAGAGGACATGAAGAAATACATGGACGTACTGGAGGGCAATCTTTCCGTAGGTCTGGGCGGCGGAAATCCGGCACAGTGGAGAGCCGTAGCGGAGATCGCGAAAGAGGTTAAGGCGAACCACTTCAACCAGGCGTTCTGCGCAGTTGGCTGGACCAGAGCAAACCTGGGAACCGATGAGATTCATCTGAACTCCATGTGTGCTCCCTGCGGCAAGGTTGGCTATGTAAAGATTTCCACAGGCCCGCTGTCCAGAGAGTGCGCAGAGCCGGCTGTCGTTCCGGTAGACACCGCTATCGCCATGATCAAGGAGATGGGCGGCAACTCCATCAAGTACTTCCCCATGGGCGGACTGAAGTGCAAGGATGAGATGAAGGCTGTAGCTGAGGCTTGTGCAAGAAACCACTTCATCATGGAGCCGACCGGCGGTATCGACCTGGATAACTTCCGCGAGATCATGGAGACCATCCTGAACGCCGGCGTAGAGAAGGTGATTCCGCATGTATACTCCTCTATCATCGACAAGGCTACCGGCAACACCCGCATCGAGGATGTGAAGAAGCTGCTGGCTATCGTGAAAGAGCTGGTATAAGTTCGGATACCGATTTAAAAAAACTCGAGGATGCCGCATAACTTCTGTTATCTGCAGCATCCTCAGTTTTTTATCTTCATTGTTCTTTTCTCTTTTGTATGTTTCATGTGTCTCCGTTCTACGCCTCTCTACAGAGTCAGTTCCTCCAGGTTCATTCCGATAGAGGTAAGCTTTGCAGCCGTAGCTCTGATTTGATAATCCAGTTCTTCATTTACCGTATCGCCGTTTGCTTTTTTGATACGCTGCAAATTCGTGTACTGGTCAATCAGGAGTACCACTAATTCTTTGTCTTGCATTTCTTCCACTCTTTCCACCGCCTTTCTGCACCTTCAGTATAGCGGATTTATGTACTGTTTACAAGCTTCTTTTACCCTTCCACCACATACCGGACATCCGCAAATCCCACCGAATCGCCGGGACGCAGACGGGCTTTTTCGTTGACGCCCAGACGACCACCGTTCAGGAAGGTGCCATTGGTGGAATTGAGATCGGTCAGATAGTAGCAGTCTTCTTCCCGGGAGATTTTGGCGTGGATCCGGGAGATGCCCCGGACCTTCAGCCAGCCGTCTACGGCGTCTTTTTTCTTACCCACAAGGAAGCTTTCCTTCATGATACGAAGATCCGGGTAAGCCGCGCTCTCGCTTCGCAGGAACAGCCCGGGTTCCCGCACATGAGCCAGGCAGGCGGTGCCGCCGGAAGCCGTATCCACCCACTCCGGGAAATTCTCAGCCAGTCGGTTCTCCGGCAGACTTTCCCGATAGCGGACCGTCCCCGAACCGGAGCGCTCCACGGTCTCCCCGCAGAAACGTTCCGGTTTCCTCTCCTCCTGTTTTTCCACATCCGGACTTTCACTCTGTCCTTCCGTGTCCTTTCCTGCAACACCTTCGCCCCATTCCTCCAGAAGCTTTCGGATGGAAGGATTCTCCTCGCCCGCCATCCGGTAAAATTCATACCCCAGCGTCACCGCGCCGGAGTCCTGCCGGTCCAGATGATCCAGCAGATATTCCGCCAGTCCCAGGAGCGCTCCTCCCATATCCTGCTCCTCAAAGGGATAGAAGCACACCCGAATCTTCCAGGTATCCGGATCCAGATAGATAAAATCCGGCTGCAACAGGATCCGTTCCGAATCCAGCAGATACTCTTCGCAGGTCGCGGCCGCATTTTCCAGTCCCTCCAGAAGCTTCACCAGTTCTGTCAGGCTGATACGCTTCCGCTCCAGCACCAACCGCAGATTCTGCCGGGAAGTGATCTCGTAATAAAATGAAGCGTCCCGATCCACCCGGGTCATCCGACATTCCAGAAAACCCGGAATCCGGTTCTTCAAAAGCATCTGAACCTGATAATTTTCCTCATATTCCTTTTCCTCCAGAACCAGATAATTGTGATCCAGCTCCCGTCTGTAGCTAACCTCCATCTCTCTACACCTTTCCTGCCAGATAACTGGCCCATACCCGACCAGTTACTCCGCCAATTCTTTTATCTGCCTGCTTTTGCGAAGGGTACTCACCGGATTGTGCCGCGACGCGCTCTCCTGCTCCCGGGTCTTAAGCCCGCCAAGCAGCGGACTGTACCCGGTATAAGTCACTGTGATTTTTCCCCATGAAATCTTTGCTCCGCTCTCCGTCACACTCAGCAGATACAGCCGCCCTTCCACAAGCCCCGCTACCTCCGTCGTAAGCCAGTTCTCCAGATGGGCATCTGTCTCATATTTCCGTGCCGCCCCCTTGCCTGCCAGCTCAGCCGCACAGGAAGCCAGCACGCTTCGATCATGCCAGAACAATCCCAGGCACACCATGACAAAAACAATCAGAATCAAAAAGGGCATCAAAATTGAAGCCTCCACCGTAAAGCTTCCCCGTCTCCACCTGACACTCATAGCAAAATCCTCAAAAGCTGCGCTGCGCATAAAAACGGCACAAAAGGAAAGGTATCCTTCCAACGGGCTTTTCCCAGCAGCAGACCGCCGCTAAGGACCACTGCGCAGAGCACTGCACCCATCAGCAGAAGCTCAAAATTTCCGGCCATCCCAAGCAGCACGCCGGTAGCGCACAGAAGCCACCCGTCCCCCAGTCCGACAGCACCCTTCGTAAGAAAGGCCAAAACCATCATCCCGACGCCGATTCCCAGGCCTCCCGCCAGCTCCCGGATCGACAGTTCCTGATACCAGCAGGCCCCCACAAGTCCTGCTGCCAGCGAGACCAGAATACTCGGAAGGCACACCTCTCTCTTTTTCCAGTCCCACACGCCGTTCAAAAAAAGCAGAGCGGCCACATAATATTCCTTCCACATGGTTCAACCTCCACACACCGAACAGGGCGGCAGCAATGTCTCCGACAGCAGCACCGTATGAATCCCGCGAATCAGAGCGGAACAGTTCAGGCTCTGGTGATACCGGGTTCCGTCCTCCGTCAGGAACACCCGATCTGCCCCTTTCTCCCAGCATTTCTCACAGGGATAATACTTGCCGCCGGATTCATTGCGCAGATCTGATACTTTCGACAGATCGCTCTGCCGGATGGACAGCTTCAGATAGCGGCAGCTCAAATCCTTATGGTACACGCTTCCGTAATCGGTCACATAGACCACCTCTTCTTTTTCGGAGTCTCCGGACTCCTCCCTCCCGTCAAAACCAATCCAGCCCCGCACCACTCGTTTCTGCATGATCCGGATCGGATGAAACCAGGTAATCCCCGGTGGGAACACCGCCTGACAGGAGGCCTGAAGCGTAATCAGCCCCGTATCCTCTTCCCAGCTGCTTCCCAGGGTCGAGATTCCCCCGACGCCATCCTGCAAGATGGCAGTCGCCACCCTTCCATCCAGGTATTCCTTCAGCTCCTGCTTTCCATATAGTATAACCGCTGCGGAAGATTCGATACTTCCGGCTGTATCCGCGTACTCCGCAATCTCTGCCAGCTGCTTTCCACTGTCCGTCAGGCTCCTTCCCACCTCCGTCTTCAGCTGGGTCATCGCCAGCAGATACACAAAAGCCGTCACCGTCAGCAAAAAAACAGGAAATACCAGCGCCGCCTCCACGGTCATACTGCCCCGTTTCCCGGAGGCACACCGTGATACTCTCCCGCTTTCAGAGCAAGATAAAGATTCAAGAAAATGTATGAGATCAACAGTCGCGCCGTCATCCGCTGCCTGGAGAGCGTTGAATTTTTTCAGATTTAACCCTGTACGAAAGAGCATCACGGTACACCCCCTTTTCCTGCCTTTGCCTCATTTTCACCATTCGTAGCAGAACATCCGTTCTGCCGTGTATTCCTGCCCGCCGTTCACGACCGTCCGGATAAGGAAAGCGTCAATGCACTGATCCACATAGAACCACTGCCCATCCGCCTCCCAAACTACTCCTTCGATGGCGTCCAGACTCCGCAGGATCCGCTTCTCCCTACCGGTCAGGGTCAGCAAGATCCCCAGATAATCCCGGTATAACAAACCATCTGCGTCTTCCGCCTCGTCAAGCCCGGACAAATCCTCCAGCTCCAGCGCTCCGCTTAAAGAGAGCTTCCAGGTCGCAGCGTCCTTCTGAAAGGCTACCCGCTTTCCATTTAACAGCAGCCGCACATCCAGCACACTCTCCGCAAAAGCCCAGGCCAGCAGCAATACCTGCTTCACCGCCTCCACCAGGCCCGGAATCAGGGTCACCCCCACCAGGGCTGCCGCCAGTGCGGCGCACTCCGCTACTTTTCCGGAATCCGACAGCAGATACGCATAGTTCATACCCTCCCGGATGGCCAGCAGCCGCCCGCAGACCGCTTCCAGATTGGCGATATCCGTCTCCTCCCCGGCTATCAGGTATTCCAGCTGATAATCCAGCCACGGCCCGCTCTCGCTCTCTCCTGTCAGGTATGCGGACGCGTAGCTGAAATGCTCCAGCAGATAGGCCAGAAACCAGGCGTCATTCACTACGCCGGGCTTATTGCGTCCTCTCGGGCCTGCTCCCTCTGGAAGCGTCCGCTTAGACGGGCTTTCCGCCAAATCCGCACGTTTTCCGGAGACAGCCCCCGGATCCTGCAGTACCAGATTCAGGATACTGCCATGCTTCAGCTGTTCCACCTGATCCGCCGGGTTGGGCGTCCCCTTTTCCTCCTCTTCTTCCCTGCGCCTCCTTAAATCTTCCAGCTTCTGGCTCTCCCGGCTGTCCGCCTCCTGATAGGCTGCGCCGCCATCGGCGGCCTGCTGCCCGTATTCCCCATACTCCGCAAGCTTATCCAGAAGCGAAGCGCCCGTCTTCGCCTTCATAACTGATACCGCCTGCTCATAGTAAGCCATACCCCTCTGATCCGTCGCCCGTGCGTAATCCCAGGTCTCCAAAGCTTTTACCTTCCCCGGCTTCAGGTTCAGGTTCAGATATTTCTCCGCCTGCTGATTCAGATACGCCGTCTTCTCCGCTCCGCCTCCGTAGCCCAGATCCAGATAAAAAAGCTCGTACCGTTCCCACAGTGTCCGGTGATACTCCGAGAGCACCGAGTACTCACAGAGCTCCAGTGCCTCCTCCAGCTGGCTGCGGAACAGGGCATACCCCGCCGACTGAAACAGCGCCTGAAAGAAAAACAGCACTACCGAGAGCAGCAGACTTAGGAAAACCGTGATTTCTCCCCTTCTGCGCATCATCGCTCCAGCCTACACCAGACGGCTCTGGCTCGTAATCTTATCGAAAATCTCATTGACCAGAGAGGTCAGCTTGCTCTTAAAAATCAGAACCAGCGCAATCAATACCACCAAAATCAGAATCATCTCCACGGTTCCGATTCCCCGCTCGTCCTCCCAGAGATTGCTCCATAACCGCTTCCATCTGTACCATAACCGCATTTTCTTTTCCTCCTATCTCTGTCTACACCTGCATCGACATGCCCGCCGGAATCAGCACCAGAAGCATCACCACAGCCAGCATCAGCACCATGGGAAATAAAAGTCTTGTGGACGCTTTTTCCCCCTGCTCCCGGGCCAGCTCCTTCCGCTGCTCAAAAGCCTCGGTCACCTCTGCCTGCAGCATCTGTGTCAGCCCCTTATTTCCCTTTTTCAGATTCTGCTCCAGAAGGGCCGACAGCTTCAGGTAACAGGGCAGCCGACAGCGAAGCCCAAAGTTCTCATAGGCCCGTCCCTCCGAGACGCCGTTCTGCAGCTCCCGGCAGGCCAGCGTCATCTCTTCGTAGACATAGCGCCGTCCGCCTCCGGCTTCCCGCTTTCGCTCATAATCCCGCGCCATGGTCTCCCAGGCCGTCCGCACCGCGCTTCCCGCGCCCATCAGCAATACCAGCTTGCTGACCATCTGCGCGTAATCCCGCCGCAGCTCCCATTCCCGCTCCTGCACCTGTTTTTTCAGCTCCTGATCCTTTGCGGTATACACCAGTGCCAGACAGAGCAGGGTCAGAACCGGGATCAGTCCCGCCGTGGAACTTTCTTTCTCCTTCCAACTCACGCTGACGCCATCCACAGCCTTCGGCAGCTCCTTCCGCTCCGCAAGCCTCGTCTCGGCCTGCAGCCTCTGGAGGGCCGCCATGAGCGCCTCCTGCCACTGCTGCATCGGACTTAAGATCTCTGGCAGCACCCGGACATAAGCCTCATAGACGCTCTCCTGTCCTTCGCATTGCAGACGTCCCCGGAGTCCTACAATGGTTCCTTCCTCCGTCACCTTGTCCTTCCGAATACTCCCATCCAGATTCAGGACCTCGTAGGAATCCAGCTCCCACTCCACGGTGACAGACGTCCCCTCTATCTCCCGGATCAGGTTCAGATCCGTCCGTACTTCTTCCAGAGAACGGTTTTTTCCCAGAATATACCCTTCCATCTTCCCGGTCTCCTCGGCCAGCAGAGTTTTTACCTGCTCCGCCGTCATTCCCCGGGGTTCTATCTCCAATGTCAGTTCTTCTTTCGCCTTTCCGGATTCCTTATCCGGAATCACCCATAGTTCCTGCGTATAGCTCTTTTCCCGCCGGGGCAGGAAGTATCCGTCTTCCAACAGGGAGCTTCTGCTCTCGCTCACAGCCAACACGACTGTCAGAAGCACGCCGCTAAGCAGCACCAGTGCCAGAAGCTTCAGCTTCTCTATGTAAAATTCTTCCAGTTTTTCATCCACCTGTTTCTCAGTGTTCAGAATCCGGAAGTTCTCGGCTACCGCCTCCCGGCCCGGATAGCCCTTTCCCAGCAGCCTCCGGTTCATCTTCTCCAACAGCTTCACGCTACACCTCGATTTCCAGCATCCGCTTTCCCAGGTACCAGGCCGCCAGATACAACCCCAGGCACCCTGTCATCACGCACACCCCGACCACATTACCATAGACCGGCTCCATAAAGCCCGGACAGCCCATTCGCAGATACATGACAATCACGAACGGAATCAGATTCATAATCTTCTGCTCATAGCGCCGGGAGGCCAATGCGGCATCGATGGCTCGCTCCGTCTCCACAGTCTGGGCGATAGTCCGCGCCGTGTCTTCCAAAATCCCGATAAGATCCCCGCCGCTTCGCTTTCCCACTGCAAAGATCTCCGCAAAGGTCTCCGCCTCGGGAAGACCGCTGCGCTCCGCAAAATCCTGCACTGCCGCCTCCAGAGTCTGGTTGGAATCCATCCGCCGCTCCATGGCTGCCAGCTCCTGTACCATATCGGTCCGCTCTTCATAGAGCAGCCGCAGATCCTTCCCGGCCTCCCGCACCGCATTTTCCACGGAATAGCCCGCAGCCAACGCGGCGGCTATGGCCTGCACCGCATCCTTGAACTGACCCTTCAGCGCAGCTTTGCGCTTCGCCAGAAGGACGCCTTTCTTTTCCCGCAGATACCAGAACGCCACTACAGGCCACAGGGCCAGGGCAATCAGGGAATTATAAAAGCAGAAGGCCACCACTCCGGTGATCCCAACGGTCTCCAGCCCGTAACGCAGATATTCCCGTCTGCTGAAGCGATAAGTCCGATAATCCATACTGCCTATCCGCCTCCTATTCCCGCCGCCCGGAGCTTCCCGGTATGCAGAAGCTCCCCTTTCTTATAAAGGCTTCCTTTTATCCTCGCCGCCTTCTCCTGACCCGGCTCTTCCTCAAAAGTGAAGAGGGGCCGCAGGCGGATCTCCCCTGCTCCATGCCGTCCAGCTCCACGATCTCCAAAACCTTCCGGCTGCCGTCCCTGAGACGTCCCAGGTGCACGATCAGGTCTACCCCCGACGCTATCTGACGCCGTACTGCCGTAAGCGGCAGATCCATACCCATCAGCACCATGGTCTCCAGACGGGACAACATGTCCCCGGGACTGTTGGCGTGGCCTGTGCTCAAAGATCCGTCATGTCCTGTATTCATAGCCTGCAGCATATCGATGGCCTCTGCCCCGCGGATCTCACCGACGATGATCCGATCAGGACGCATTCGTAAAGAAGTTTTGATCAAATCCCGAATCGTAATTTCCCGCTCGCCCTCCAGGTTGGCATTTCTCGCCTCAAGTGTTACCAGATTCGTCACCCGGTCCAGCTGCAACTCCGCATTATCCTCAATGGTAATAATCCGTTCGTCCGACGGAATATATTCTGACAGGGCGTTCAGCACGGTGGTTTTTCCGGATCCGGTTCCGCCGCTCACAAAGATGTTGTAACCTGCCTTCACCACCTGCTGTAAAAATGCCGCGGCATCCGCGCTTATGGATCCCCATTCCAGCAGCTGCCGCATCCGCACCGGCTCCTTCGGGAACCGACGAATCGTCACTACAGGCCCGTTCAGCGCCACCGGATCCAGCACGATATTGACGCGTGATCCGTCCGCCAGACGCGCGTCCGCGATCGGGTTAGCCTTGGAGACGCTTCGGTTACAGAAACTGACGATCTGCTGCACCACGTCCTCCAGCTTCCCCTTGGAAGAAAAGCACCGCTCCCAGCGGGTCAGCCGCCCGCTCCGCTCGATAAAGATATCCCGGGGCCCGTTCACCATAATCTCGGTCACATCCGGATCTTCGATCAGCTCCTGAAGCATATCCAGACGGCGCATGGAATTGAAAAGTTCCTTTTGCAGCCGCAACTTTTCCTCCAGAAGCAGACAGTTCTCCCGGCTTGTCTTCAGGATCTCCCGGTCAATCAGCTCCTGCACTTCCTCATCCGACAGTTCTCTGGACAGATCGAGCTGCTCCTGTACCCGTTTTCGAAGCTCCCGGGACCACTTTTCCCAGTCCTTTCTCACGGCTCGCACCACCTTTTTCCTTCGGCCTTCACCAGCAGCTCCAGTCCGTCATAGGTGGACAATTCCAGCTTCTGTGTCCGCTCCAGTACTTCTTCCAGCTCCAGCAGCTTCATGGTCTCCTCGTACTGCCGCAGCTTTGCTTTCGCAGTCTCGTCCTTCTCCACTGGCGTGTAAACGCAGCTGCACTCCTCCAGTAGTTCATACCAGCCGTCCACGACCCCGCTCAGATCCAGAATCACCACCTCATAGCGGCTCTCCCGGCCTAAAAGCTCCAGAAGCTCCTTCCAGTCCTCCCGCTTTACCTGCTCATACTCCACCGGGGAATGAAGCGGCGGAATATAATCCAGCTCGCCCAAGGAGCGAATCAATCCCTCCAGTTTCCAGCCGAAGGCCGGTTTCCCCTGCTTCAGAAAGTACAATAGCTCCGATAATGTCCAGCCCTCCTCCGTAGGATACAGCTCGGAGAACCCGGAATATTCCTCCAGATTCAGGTACAGTGTCCGCTTCTTCTTCGCAATCTCCTTCCCCAGCGCCAGGGCAAAGCCGGTCTGGCCGGTTCTCCCCACCGGCGAGTAGACGCCGATACACTTCATCTTTTCCCTGCGAAGCACCACACCCGGAACTGCAGCCGCCTGCTCCGCATAGAAATCCATGGCCTGTCTCAGAATCTGCGGACAGGACTGGTACTTGTAGATGATCGGATATTCTGTCTGGGGAACAGCCTGATACTCCTCCCCCGACAACAGAATGACAGTTCCGTATTCCTTTTTCTTCGGCAAATCACACGCCAGCTCCTCCGACAAAAGCAGAATATCCACCGGGTGTTCTTTTGTATACGCGGAAAGCTCCCCACTGTCGGTAAATCCATGGACTGCCAGCATGGAAGCCTGCCGCCGGTTCGCAAACTCCACAAACCGCCGCACATACTCCCGTTCTCCGCTGCAGACCGCCATCTGCCTTCCTCTCATCTTCTACATTCCGGAGCTCAGCAGCAATCCGGTCATCAGACTGAGCCACAGCTCCAGTCCCAGAAATACTGCAGCCATCAGGAATGGCGCAGGCTCTCTTCTCTCCTTTTCCCCTTTTTCCTTCAAAATTTCCTCTTGTCCTCCTTCCATTCCTTGTCCACTCAGGAATTATGGTTTGACACAAACCAAGACAGTACCGGCTCACGTTCTGCCGGTCTTTTGTAAGAATTCTGATCGATCGAACCGCCATCTCTGACGGTAGCTAAAGTATAGCCTGTGCTCTTCTGTTTGTCTATTGTAAATGGTTCACAAAATTCCGAAGGCCGCGATTCCGTAGAGGAGCCCAATCCCGCTGATTCCGAGGGTTCCTGCCGTACAAAGGGTCAACGGATTTAACCCCACAAAAACAGAAATATTCTGGGAAAGGAGGATGGCGTTGATGATCTGGATCCCGATGGCGCCGAATACGGCGCGGAGAAGAAAGTTGATAATTTTCATAGAACCGCCTGCTTTTTTTATTATGTATACAGTCCATTTCCCCGATTTATACATACGCCGCCTGAAAATAATTCACCCAACCAGGTTTTTCCGTATATTTCCTGTTCCACCGGTCTATACTCCTACTAGAACAAAGAATCCTGCTTGCAGGATTTTCCGCCTGCGGCGGGTCGCTTCAGCGACATCATTCCACTCCGCCGCAGCGCGATAATTCTTTGTATAATAGGAGAGTCCATCGGAATATCCTATTTATACAAAAGACTTTTCAGATACGGGGGATTTTATGGGATTATTCAAAAAAGATGAGCCGCTGGAGGAATACGAACGCTTCTCGGCCCGGCGGCAGCTGATGGAAGATTTGACGCTTACAAAAAACGCGCTGGACACAGCCTACGCGAATTTCGAGACGGTGGTTGATCCGGATCTGATCGACTGCTATACTTATGAGATTTATTCGGTGCAGAAACGGTATAAGTTTCTGCTGGAACAGGTGCGGCAGATTGATTTGCAGAAAATAATGTGATGGACTTTTCCTAAAAGAAACCAAAGAAAAAGAGGGCTTCTTATGAATTCGGGCCGGTGTGGCTTGGAGCAGCTCATTGGGAGATGTCTGCTCCAGGGGCTATCCGCTATCTGCTGCGATACCGCATAGAGAAGGCTGCCGGGCTACTCCTTTCCACTGAAAAAAAGGCCGGGGAGATCGCCACAGTCTGCGGTTTTTCCGATATAAGCTATTTTACCAGACGCTTCCGTGAAATCAATGGCTGCACCCCTCTGGAATACCGAAAAGAAAATATATAATTTCTAACGAAACTTTTTATTCTTTTATTTGAAAGTTTGAATTGACGTAGTGACCGTTCAATGGTAGTATAATATATATACGAAAGTACTATGATTTACGTTCAAAGGAGGTCACTATGAAAAACGAAAACCATTTCGGCACTTTAACCGAACGCATGCAGGCTTTTCGCGAAGAAGTTCTGGATGAGAAACCCTATGTGGACGCCGAGCGTGCCATCTGGGCCACGGAGGCTTACCGTGAGAGCCTGAACCAGCCCAGGGTCATGGTGCGTGCCCTGATGCTGCAGAAGATTCTGGAGCATATGACCGTCTATATTGAAGATAAATCCCTTCTCGCAGGAAATCAAGCTACCAAGAACCGCAATGCTCCCGTTTTCCCCGAATATACCCTGGAATTCGTCATGAATGAGCTGGATCTGTTCGAGAAGCGCGACGGCGACGTGTTCTACATCACCGAGGAAACCAAAGAACAGCTTCGGTCCATCGCTCCCTTCTGGGAGAATAACAATCTCCGCGCCCGTGGCGAAGCCCTTCTGCCCGACGAAGTCAGCGTCTTTATGGAGACCGGCCTGTTTGGCATGGAAGGCAAGCTGAACGCTGGAGACGCCCACCTGGCTGTGAATTACGAGCGTCTTCTGAAAGAAGGACTGCGGGGTTACGAAGCCAAGGCCCGCGCCTGCAAGGAAGCCCTCGACCTGACCGACCCGGACAGCATCGACAAAAATGTATTCTATAAGGCCGTTCTGATTGTCATCGAAGCGGTCCGGGCTTTTGCGCTCCGCTACAGTGAACTGGCCGCTGATCTGGCCGCCAGGGAAAGCGACGCCGCACGGAAAGCCGAACTTTTGGAAATGAGCCGTATCTGCGCCAAGGTTCCCTACGAACCCGCTTCCAACTTCCGCGAGGCTGTACAGTCCGTCTGGTTTATCCAGCTGATTCTGCAAATTGAGTCCAACGGCCATTCCTTAAGTTACGGCCGTTTCGACCAGTATATGGATCCCTACTATGAGAAGTCCCTGCAGGACGGAACCATCACCAGAGAGGAAGCTCTGGAACTACTGACCTGTCTGTGGATCAAGACCCTGACCATCAATAAGGTCCGTTCCCAGGCCCACACCTTAAGCTCCGCAGGTTCGCCCATGTACCAGAATGTCACCATCGGCGGCCAGACCGTAGACAAAAAGGACGCTGTCAATCCCTTAAGCTTCCTGGTGCTCCAGTCTGTGGCCCAGACCCGTCTGACCCAGCCGAACCTGACGGTTCGCTATCACGCAAACCTGGATCCGAAATTTTTCGACGAATGCATCGAGGTCATGAAGCTGGGCTTCGGCATGCCGGCCCTGAACAACGACGAAATTATCATCCCGTCCTTTATCCAGTGGGGCGTCAAAGAGGAAGATGCCTATAACTACAGCGCCATTGGCTGCGTGGAGACCGCCGTTCCCGGAAAATGGGGCTACCGCTGTACCGGCATGTCCTACATTAACTTCCCCCGTCTGCTCCTCTGCGTCATGAATGACGGCGTGGATCTGACCAGCGGCAAGCGCTTTGTAAAGGGCTACGGACACTTCCAGGATATGGAGAGCTACGAGGAGCTGCTAGACGCCTGGGATAAATCCCTGCGTGAACTGACCCGTTACAGCGTCATTGTGGAAAATGCCATCGACAAGGCCTCCGAGCGGGATGTGCCCGATATCCTCTGCTCTGCCCTGACCGACGACTGTATCGGCCGCGGCAAGACCATCAAAGAGGGCGGTGCAGTCTACGACTTTATCTCCGGCCTTCAGGTGGGCATTGCCAACATGGCGGACTCCCTGGCCGCTGTCAAGAAGCTAGTCTATGATGAGAAAAAAATCACCCGGGATGAGCTCTGGAACGCGATTCTCGACGACTTCCAGTCCCCGGAGAACCAGAAGATTCAGGAAATGCTCATCAACGACGCACCCAAATACGGCAATGACAACGACGACGTAGATCTCCTGGTGGTACGCGCCTACGACACCTATATCGACGAGATTAAGAAATACCCCAGCACCCGCTACCACCGCGGCCCCATCGGCGGTATCCGCTACGCGGGAACCTCCTCCATCAGCGCTAATGTGGGGCAGGGTATGGGAACCATGGCCACTCCGGACGGACGCCACGCCTTTGAGCCGCTGGCAGAAGGCTGCAGCCCGGCCCATAACTGCGACAAAAACGGCCCCACCGCCGTATTTAAGACCGTGTCCAAGCTTCCCACCGACAAAATTACCGGTGGTGTTCTGCTGAACCAGAAAATGACGCCCCAGGTACTGTCCAGGGAAGAGAACAAACAGAAGCTGGAGATGTTGATCCGCACCTTCTTCAACCGACTCCACGGCTATCATGTCCAGTACAACATTGTATCCCGGGAGACCCTGATCGACGCTCAGCTCCACCCGGAGAAGCACAAGGATCTGATCGTCCGCGTGGCAGGCTACAGTGCTTTCTTCAACGTATTATCCAAGAAGACCCAGGACGATATCATCGGAAGAACGGAGCAGTCTCTCTAAGTCCGGCTTCTCTGCCGGCCAGCAAAGGAGATTTTTATGACATCCATGAAAACGAAACGTTATGCCATCGCAGCCCCGACCAGTATGGGGCTGCGCATCACCCCGGAAAACCGGATGAGTGTGCAGAACAGCAATTTATTCTATATGCAGGCCACCAGCGCCGAATCCAACGTCCTGAACGTGGCGTCCTCCTTGGGACGCGAGTGCCTGATTCTTACAAAATTTGTAAAAGGAAGTCCCATGGCGGATTTTATCCGGCGTCAGCTTCGCGCCCGCAATATCGCTTTTGAAGGCGCGGAAGTCGATCAGGGCGGCCCCTGGGGCTATCGTCATCAGTTCAATATCGCGGATTCCGGCTTCGGTCTCCGGGCGCCCCGGGTCTGGAATGACCGAGCAGGCGAAGTGGGCCGCACCCTTTCCATCGACGAGTTCGATGTGGAGCGCATCTTCGGCCAGGAAGGCGTAGGCATCCTGCATCTCTCCGGCCTGATTGCGGCCATGAGTCCCGAGACTACCGCCTGCTGCCTAGCTCTCGCCAAAGTGGCGAAGCAGTACGGCACCCTGATTTCCTTTGATCTGAACTATCGGGCCACCTTCTGGGCCGGACGGGATGCTGAGCTTCACCAGGCTTTCCACGAGATCGCTTCCCAGGCCGATATTCTCATCGGCAACGAAGAGGATTTCCAGCTCTGCCTGGGCTTTGAAGGCCCCGAGACCGGTGGCAAAGACCTTTCCGAGAAAATAGATTCCTTCAAAGGCATGATTTCCCAGGTAAAAGAACGTTACCCTCATACCCGCATGTTTGCCACCACCCTCCGGCAGGTACTTTCCGCCAATGAACACCTCTGGGGCGCCATTCTTCTGGCTGACGGCCAGTGGTACGTGGAAGAGCCCCGTCCGATTCAGGTTCTGGACCGCATCGGCGGCGGCGACGGCTTCTCCGGCGGCCTGCTCTACGGCGTGCTGAACGGCTGGGCTCCCGATAAATGCCTGCAGTTCGGCTGGGCGTCCGGCGTCCTGGCCGCATCCAGTCTCAACGACTATGCGGAACCGGCAGATGAAAAACAGGTCTGGGATATCTATAAAGGCAACGCCCGCGTGCAGAGATAAGGAGGCATACAGAATATGAAAGAAGCAGATATCGGTCTCATCGGCCTGGCCGTCATGGGCGAAAATCTGGTCATGAATATGGAATCCAAAGGCTTTACCGTGGCTGTCTACAACCGCACCACCGAGAAAGTCGACAAATTTGTAAACGGCCGCGCTTCCGGCAAAAACATCATCGGCTGCCACTCCCTGACCGAGCTGGTGGACGCCCTGAAAAAACCCCGCAAGGTTTTCCTGATGGTAAAAGCCGGCCAGGCCGTAGACGATATGATTACACAGCTGTTACCGCTTCTGGAGGACGGCGATATCATCATAGACGGCGGCAACTCCCATTTTCCCGACACCATCCGCAGAACCGCTTCTGTGGAAGCTCAGGGAAAACTCTATGTGGGAACCGGCGTATCCGGCGGCGAAGAGGGCGCGCTCAGGGGCCCCAGCATGATGCCCGGCGGTTCGCCTGCTGCCTGGCCCTTCGTAAAGCCCATCTTCCAGGCCATCTGCGCGAAGGTGGAGGACGGCAGCCCCTGCTGCGACTGGGTCGGCGAGAACGGCGCAGGCCATTTTGTGAAAATGGTACACAACGGCATCGAATATGGCGATATGCAGCTGATCTGCGAGGCTTACCAGCTTATGCGGGATCTGCTTGGTATGTCGGACGACGAGATGCAAGAAGTCTTTGCCTGTTGGAATCAGACGGAACTGGACAGCTACCTCATCGAAATTACGCGGGACATTCTCGCTTACAAGGATACCGACGGCAGCCCCATCGTGGAGAAGATTCTCGATACGGCAGGACAGAAGGGAACCGGCAAATGGACCGGCATTGCCGCCCTGGACGAGGGCGTTCCGCTGACCCTGATCGGCGAAGCCGTATTCGCCCGCTGCCTCTCCGCCATGAAGGAAGAGCGTGTGGCGGCGGCGTCAGCGTACCGGCGCGCCATCCCGGCTTTTACCGGCGACAGAAAAGAGATGGTGGAAGCCATCCATCAGGCTCTCTACGCCAGCAAAATCATTTCCTATGCCCAGGGCTATTCCCTGATGCGTACGGCGGCGGAGCACTACGGCTGGAACCTGAATTACGGCGGCATCGCCCTCATGTGGCGCGGCGGCTGTATCATCCGAAGCGTTTTCCTGGGTAAAATCAAGGAAGCCTACGACGCCAATCCAGCCCTCGCCAACCTGCTGCTGGATCCCTATTTTCGTGAGACCATGGAGCGGCTGCTTCCGGCCTGGCGGAAAGTCGCGGCGGCAGCCATCCAGTACGGCGTCCCGGCTCCGGCTATGACGGCGGCCTTAAGCTATTTCGACGGCTACACCACCGACCGGCTTCCGGCCAATCTTTTACAGGCGCAACGCGATTATTTCGGCGCGCACACCTATGAGCGGCTGGACGCTCCCCGCGGACAGTTCTTCCATACCAACTGGACCGGCCACGGCGGCGATACCGCAGCCAGCACTTACAACGCTTAATTCAGACTGTATCCCCTGAAAAAACCGGCTGTCCGGAGCTTATCATAAGCCCGGGCAGCCGGTTTTCCTTCGCTGTATTTACTTAAAGCTGGCGTCCAGTCCCCTGTCCAGGAATACCTGGATGTACTTCTGCAACTGCTCCGGATGCAGCTGCGGCACACCGCTCATCTCATACTCTGTCTCCAGCTGCTCGTATTTCTTTTCCCCGAACTGATGGAAAGGGAGCAGATGTACCTCACGGATTCCAAGTTTACATAAGTTTTCTGCCATCCCTGCCGCATCCTTCAGGCTGGCATTGAACTTCGGGATCACCGGAATCCGGGCAATCAGCGGAATCCCCTGGGACACTGCGTATCCCATATTTTCCAGAATTATATCGTTATACACGCCTGTCTTTTCAAAATGCTTTTCCCGATCCCAATGCTTCATATCAAAAAGAAGCAGGTCAATATACTCCACAAACTCCCGAAATACCTCGTGGCTGGCATACCCAGTAGTCTCCGCCGCGCAGTGCAGTCCCCGGCTCTGCGCCTCCTTCAGAAGCTCCACCGCAAAGGCGTGCTGCTGCAATACCTCACCGCCGGACAGGGTGATACCGCCCCCGGATTCCTCATAGAACTCCCGGTCCTTCTCCACTTCCTCCAGCACCTCTTCCACGGTCCATTCCCGGCCAATGAGCTTCTTATCGCCCGACGCCAGCGCCTTCTTCCGGAAGCGGTTCTGGGATTCCGGGTTAGAACACCAGCGGCAGCTTAAGGGACAGCCCGCGAAAAATACGGTGGAGCGAATGCCCGGTCCGTCGTTGATACTGAACTTCTGAATATTAAAAATAAGCCCTTTTTCTGCTGAATTTCCCATGAAATAACTCCTTTTTCTTTTCTTATTCTTAGTTTATCATTCGCATTATTGTTTGTAAACTTATTTTTGAAATTATTTTATATTTCGTTTGAAATATTCTTGAAATTTTTAGCGAAAATATGTGGCATTATTTTCCCACTTATTATATAATAAATGCAAAGGAGAACGAAGCAAATGAAAGAACGCCATTTACAAATCATAAACCTCGTCAATGAGAAAGAAAAGGTCAGCGTCCAGGAGCTGTCCGAGCTTCTGAAGCTCTCCATGGTAACTATCCGCAAGGACCTGGAGGAGCTGGAGTCCCAGGGACTCTTAAGACGTCAGCACGGCTACGCCACAAAGGCCTCGCCGGACGCCATCAATTCCCGTATGGCTTTCCATTATTCGGAGAAAAAGGCCATCGCCAAACGGGCCATGGAGATCGTCGAGCCCATGGAGACCATTATGATTGAGTCCGGTTCCACCTGCGCCCTGTTCGCGCTGGAAGCGGCCATTCAGAAAGACGTCACCATTATCACCAATTCCGCTTATATCGCCCGCTACCTGAATCAGGTGCCTACCGCGCACATTATTCTGCTGGGCGGCGATTACGATACGGTAGCCGAGGTTACCACCGGCCCCGTCACGCAGCTCTGCGCCCGGGAATACCACGTAGACAAGCTGTTCGTCGGCGTAGACGGCTACACCGAGGAAAACGGCTTCACTAATATCAATCACACCCGAAGTGCCGTGGTAAAAGAATTTGCGAAGCAGGCCGACCATGTCATCGTGTTGACCACCTCCGATAAATTCGGAAAACGCAGCGTCGCCAAGCTGTTCGATTCCGAAGAGGTCTCCATGGTCGTTACCGACGACCAAATTACCCCGGAATGCAAAGAGACCATGGAACGCCACGGCATCCAGGTCATCACCACCACGACACAGGCATAAAAACACCGCTTTTTCGGTTTGCTTTTTTCCGGAAAAGCGGTATTTTTATCTTCTTATACTTCTTTTAAACAGGTTTCTATCTCGATCGCCACGCCGTCCTCTTCATTGGTACAGGCCGTATGATACGCCGTTGCTTTCAACACTTCCGGGTCCGCATTAGCCATGGCCATGCCTCTGCCTGCAGTCTTCAGAAGCGCCAGATCGTTGGTTCCGTCGCCGAACGCCATACATTCCTCCAGCCCGATTCCCAGATATCCGCACAGGAATTTTAGTGCCAGGCCCTTATTCGCCTTAGCCGAATTAATCTCAATGTTGTTCGGCAGGGATGTGGAAATCTCCAGATTGGGAAAATGCGCCTTCATCTCCGGCAGTCTCCGGTTCCTCTCCGGAATTTCCCGGAAATAATACTGAATCTTCTGAATCGTCGGCTCTATATCGAAGATCCTTTTCTCCATATTTTTCAAAGGCCGGTACACCTGCTTCATCATTTCTGCCGCCTTTACATTCTGGGCATAGAACCGCAGATCCGCAAAATCCTTCTCTTCCATCAGGCCCTGGCCATTCTGATAGCAGCCGCAGAGTACTTCCCAATCTCTGCCGTAAGCAAAGACAGCCTCTGACTCCGCCCGGGTCAGCTCTGCCCGGTGCAAAATCCTTTTTTCTTTCACGTCATAAATCTGCGCTCCATTGACCGTTATGGCATAGCGGACAAAAGGCATATTCTTTACCACATCCGGCATGCCGTCGTAAATTCTGCCTGTGGAGGGCACCAGATAGATGCCGCGATCCGTCGCATTCTGAAGCGCGGCCATGGTTCTCCCGGAAACTGTCTTATCCTCTTTCAGAAGCGTTCCGTCCAAGTCGAACGCAATCAGTCGAATACTCATATTATTTCACCTCAGTCAAATAATAACTCAACCGCGCCGATAAGTCCAGAATCGCTTCCCAGCTCCGTCTGAAAAAATTCCACCGGGAACTCATTGGTGTGATACCGCTCAAACTCCTCTTTCATCCGCCCGAACAGCTTGTCGCCCATGGCCAGCAGACCGCCGCTGAATACGATGCAGTCGATATTCAGAAGCATGTAAACGTCGAAAATCCAGATGGCCAGATAGTGGGCCATCTGTTCTACAGCCCGGATGGCTACTGCGTCGCCTTTCTCATATGCCTCGTTGATATGGCGGGTCGTAATCTGATCCACGCCCCCTGCCAGTTCCGGCAGAATAGAGCTTTCCCCGTCTTCTTTGATCCATTTTTTTACATATTTTAAGATTGCTTTTCCGGAACCCAGAGAATTAAAGCAGCCCACATTGCCACAGCTGCAGGCCATGCCCACCTCTTCCGGCACTGCAGCAAGCATATGCCCGCTCTCGCCGGATGCCCCGTTGCTGCCGCGAAACAGCCTTCCGTCAATGATCATGCCGCTGGAGATTCCGGTGCTGACCGGACAGTACAACATATTCCGGCGTCCCCGGCCAGCGCCCTGCCGATATTCCGCCAGCGCGCCACAGTGACAGTCATTGTCCATGACGATGCGGATATCCTGATCCAGCCTGGATTTCAGGTAATCCACCACTGCAAAATTATTAAGCTTCGGCAGACTGGCCGTCTTCGTCAGGGCTCCTTTTTCAAAATCTACAAAACCTGTGATCCCGATGCCGATACCCTCCACGGTTCCTCCACGGTTCCCGGTCTCCTCCATAAATCCCCGGATAATCTCCAGCACCGGCTCAAAAAACTCCTGGCCTTCCTTCTGATCATCCGAAGCTGTCTGCTTTCTCACCAGCAGCTTGCGCGCTTCATCAAACAGACCGTAAGCAATCTTCGTACCACCCACGTCAATTCCAATATAAAACTTCATGCTACAGTCCCTTTCTCAGAAGCTCCCGGACTACCTCGTCGTCGGTCTCCACACCGGCAGCCTTCAGTTCCTGAATCTTCTCCGCAAACTGGGGCAGGTACTTCTCATGGGCTACCAAAAGCTCATCTAACACCCGCTTGCCCTCTTTTCCGCTTTCGATCAACGGATTCATGGTAAAGGCCTCCAGCGCCAGACCATAATCTCCCGTAATAGCCGCCTCGATGACGCACTCCTCCATGGCCTTCATCAGCTGCAGCCAGCCTCTTGCCGCAGGCGGCATCTCGCCCCATGCGATGGGCTCCGCTCCCCTGGCGGAAATCAGGCTGCTGACCTCCACGATGGAATCCGGTGCCAGACAGGGAAGCGCACCCTTATTTTCGGTGCTGACCGTCATTCTCAGATGCCTGTCATTGTAAATGGCGCTGATACACTCACAGGCCGCGTCACTATAATAGGCTCCGCCGCGCTTGCCAAGCTGCTCCGGCTTCTCGTGAAGTCCCGGCTGAGCGTAGAGCTCAAACAGCTCATGCTCCACCTGATACATCTGCTCGGCTCTGGTTCCGCCCTTTTTGAACTCCTGGATACTGTGTTCCAGCATCTCCCGCTGCATAAAATAATATCTGTGATAACCGCAGGGAACCATTTTCATGGAATCCAGCAGTTCCTCCGGGAACGGCTCCTGATAGATATTCACCGGCGTACCGCCGTTCTTCTCATTGACATGCTTCAGAACCTCCGCTGTCACATCCTCGCCGTCGCGGTTTGTCACTTTATGCCAGTGGAAATGATTCAGTCCGGCGAACTGATAAGTCAGCTCCTCTTCAGTCTCGCCGATATTGCCCGACTCCCGCATCTGCGCGATGGTCGGCACGTTACACAGACCGATGGTCTTCTTCCAGCCAAATTTTTTGATGGCCGCCTCAGTCACCATACCGCTGGGATTCGTAAAATTGATCAGCCAGGCATCCGGACACAGCTCCCGCATATCGTCGATAATCTGTCCGATAACCGGAATAGTCCGGAAGGCCTTGAAGATACCGCCTGCGCCGTTGGTCTCCTGCCCCAGCATTCCGTGCAGATCCGGGATACGCTCATCCTTAATCCGAGCCTCCAGAAGTCCCACACGGAACTGTGTGGTCACAAAATCCGCCCCCGGAAGCGCTTCCCGGCGATCCAGCGTCGTATGCACCTTTACCTGATAGGGCGAAGCATCCCACATTCTCTGTGCCAGTTCCGATACGATACGCAGCTTTTCTTTGCCGCGCTCCACATCCACCAGCCACATTTCCCCGATGGGAAGCTCTTCATAGCGCCTGATGAACCCCTCGATCAGCTCAGGCGTGTAACTGCTGCCTCCACCAATTGTTACAATTTTTACCTGTTTTTTCATGACCACAGACTCCTCCTTCTTTTATGTTTTCATTATGTAAACTGATAGATAGTCGTCGTCTTATACAGCCCGCCCTTATCCAGAATGGGCTGCGGGAAATTCGGAGTGTTGATGCTGTTGGCGTAATAATGGCTTTCCATACAGAAGCCGCTATTTTTCGTAATCAGCACACCGCCCTTTCCTATGATGTCCCGGGTGGTATTGCCTGCGTAAAACTGCAGGCCCGGCAGATCTGTATACACGGTCATCCGAATGCCCGACTTGGGACTCTCGGCTGTCGCGGCTTTGCGGAGTCCCTTTCCGAAACCTTTCAAAACGAAATTGTGATCGTAGCCATAGACCAGCTTCAGCTGCTCGTCATCGGCGTGAATCTCCTGCCCGATGGCCCTGGGCTTCCGAAAATCCATGGGCGTACCAGCCACATCGCGGATTTCCCCGGTGGGAATGATTCCCTTCCGCACCGGTGTAAACTGCTCCGCGTTGATCCACACGATGGTATCCAAAATATTGCCCGTCTCATAGCCAGACAGGTTAAAATAAGAGTGATTGGTAAGATTTACCAGTGTCTTTTTATCTGTGGTTCCATAATAGGACAGAATCAGAGCGCCTGTATCCGTCAGCGTATAGGTCAGTGAGATATCCAGATTGCCCGGAAATCCGTTTTCCATGTCGGGGCTGTGATAGGTGAAGGATACGCTGTCATCCGTGAAACTCTCTGCCTCCCAGAGGACCTTGTGGAAGCCGTGGGCCATGCTGCTGTGAATGTTATTATCATTCTCATTGATTTCCAGCTGATACTCCACGCCGTCGATAGTAAAACGGCCCTTCTCAATCCGGTTCACATTACGGCCCACTGTCGTTCCCAGCATATCAAAATTATCCTCGTATTTTTCCAGTTCGTCATAACCCAGCACCACATCTCTCAGCTTTCCGTCCTGATCCAGCACCAGAAGCTTCACCAGAACGGCTCCGAAATCCGTCAATACGGCTTGCATCCCCTTCTGATTCTCAATGGTGTACAGGTTCGCGATCCGTCCGTCCCGAAGTTTGTCAAATGCTTTCACTGTCACGCTCATAGTCTGTCTCTCCTTTACTTATACATGCTCCCGCTTTCTCAGACGGCCGAAGCAGTCAAATCCCAGAATCAGTACAATAATGATACCCTGCAGAAGCTGCTGCACATAGGCTCCGATTCCCAGACAGTCCATACAGTTAGACATCAACTGCAAAACGAACACTCCTATAAAGCTCTGTACCACACCGCCGATACCACCCGCGAAGGAGGTTCCGCCGATTACGACGCCGCAGTTGACCAGCATACCGGTATTGTCTCCGTACACGGAGGACGCAGAGTTCATTCTGGAGGACAGGAGAATACCCGCCAGCGCCGCCATCACGCCGGAGATTACAAAAGTGGACCACTTGATCATCACCGTATTGATACCGGAATATTTCGCCACATCATAATTGCCTCCGATGGCATAGCAGTTTCTTCCGTAGGTCGTAAACCGCAGCACGCAGAAAAAAATCACCAGAATGATCGCCATATACAGCACCAGAATCGGAATATGTCCGAAAATCTTGGTATTGGAAATCTTCATGAATTCCATATTGGTGCAGGCAATCGGGTGCGCGTCCGTCAGCTGCTGGCAGATACCCTTCAGCAGGGTTCCCATACCCAGAGTAATGATAAAGGGCTCCGTTCTCTGATGTACTACCAGGAACCCATTGACCAGACCCACAGCCGCTCCGGCCAGCAATGCGCAGAGGCAGGCTACCGCGATGGGCATACCGGAATTGATCATCAGAACCGTAATAACACCGGACAGACACATGATTCCACCCACCGACAGATCGCAGGCCGCGCAGAGCACGGTCATAGTCACGCCCATGGCAATGATTCCCTGTACCGTCGCGGAACGGAATACGTTCATCCAGTTGTATACACTGTAAAACTGTGTGTTGAAAAACAACATTAGAATCAGCATTGCCAGAATCGCCAATACTGCTTTCTGCTTCAGTAAAACTTGTTTTGCTTTTATGAAAACACGCTTGGTATCCATCTTCTGCCCTCCTTAATGAATCTGTTGTTCTTTACGATTATCCAGCCAGATAGCGATGACAAGAACGAGACCCTTCATGATGGTCTGCAGATAAGTAGACACGCCCAGCATATTCATACAGTTGGATAACAAGATAATTAACAGTACTCCGAGCACGGTCCGGATGCCGCTTCCGGTTCCTCCGGCCAGCGCCGTGCCGCCTACGACTACGGACATGATGGCGTCCGTCTCATAGCCTGCTCCGGCCACCGGAGACGCGGTCGTAACACGTGAAATCAGAACAATCGAACCCATGCCTGCGAACAGGCCGCAGATGGTATATACCAGAACCATGGTGCGCTTCATATTGTAACCACAAAGCGTCGCCGCAATCTTATTGCCGCCCATCAGCGCGATCTGTCGGCCCCAGAGAGTCTTACGGTAGAACCACTCCACCGCCACCAGTGAAATGACAAAGAGAATCATGGATACCGCCAGGGGGCCCACTTTTCCCTTTCCAATCCAAGTGAAAATGGTGTAGGGATTGGACAGGCGGGACATATGCTCCGTCTCGGAATTGGTATAAATCAGCGCAATAGCCCCGAAGATCGAGCTCATTCCATAGGTGATGAACAGAACCTCCGCCTGAATCCGGGCGCCAAAGCCCACCAGGATCACGCCGTTCAGGAAGCCTAAGAAGGTTCCCAGAAGCAGGCCGCAGAGCAGCGCGCCCACCTGACCCAACGGGTCAATCAGGGACAGCGTCACCACGCCTACCAGTGAAATGATACCTACCACAGACAGGTCCAGAAAGCCGCCAATGATCACGTAGGTCATACCCAGCGCTACAAAGCTTAAGGGACCGAACTGTCTCAAAATATTGGTAAAGTTATTCTGTGTCAGAAATAAAGGCTCCACAATCGCCGTTACCACGCACAGTACCACGATGCCCAGCAACACAAGATTGTGTAACAAGAATTTTTTTACGTCGATTGATTTTCCCATTCTATTACCTCTTCCCTTATCCGATGGCCCTGTCCATGATCTCGCTCGGATCTACTTCCTCCGGAGAGAATTCTCCGGTAATCCGGCCGTCGCAGACTGTCAGTACGCGGTTGCTCATGCTCAGAACTTCCGGAAGCTCAGAGGAAATCATAATGATGGCTCCTCCCTGCTCCACGATCTTGTTCATCAGCACATAAATCTCATACTTTGCTCCTACGTCGATGCCTCTGGTCGGCTCGTCCAGAATCAATACCTTGGGATTCAGCTCCAGCCATCTTCCCACGACGCATTTCTGCTGGTTTCCACCGGACAGATTCAACACCTTGGCAGCCGCGCTCGGCGTCTTGATCAGAAGGTTTTCAATCTGACGATTCTCGATCTCCTTCTCTTTCTTACGGTTCAGCACACCCTTTTTCGCAATCTCGCTCAGGGCCGCCATGGTGATATTTTCACCTACGGAAAAGCGTAAAATCAGGCCCTCCTGCTTCCGGTCCTCGGGAACCAGTCCCATGCCCAGCGCTTTCGCGTCTCTGGGGCTCGATACGGTCACAGGTTTTCCTTCCATGATGAGCTCCTTGCTCTTGACCTTATCCGCTCCATAGATGGCCCGGATGATCTCGGTTCTTCCGGCTCCCACCAGGCCTACCAGACCCAGGATCTCGCCTTTGTGCAGAGTAAAGTTGATATCGTGTAGCTTACTTGTGTTGAGGTTTTTCACCTCCAGAAGAGGTTCTCCCACGAAATGTGCCCGGGGCGGGTACTCATTTTCGATGGTACGGCCCACCATCTTGGCAATCATCTCGCTTCTGGTCAGTTCCTCGATAGGTTTGGTGTCAATGACATTACCGTCACGCATAATGGTGACAATATTGCAGTATTCAAAAATCTCATCCAGCTTGTGGCTGATATAGATGATAGAAATGCCCTTATTTCTCAACTGGAAAATGATCTCGCCCAGCTTCTTCAGCTCCTCTGTGGTCAGACTGCTGCTGGGTTCATCCATGATGATCAGCTTCGAATCAAAGGAAAGAGCCTTGGTAATCTCTACCATCTGCATTTCGGAAGCGCTTAAATCCCCCACCAGCGTATAGGTGTCAATCTTGCTACCGATGCTGTCCAGAAGCTCGCGGGCCTTCTGATGGGTACCCTTCATCCCATGATTTTCCGAGAATCTTCCGAGGAAAATATTTTCACCCACAGTCATCGTATTGACCAAATTGAACTCCTGGTAAATGATGCTCAAGCCCCTGCGCAGCGCCTGAATCGGTGTGGTATGCTCAATGATCTCCCCATCAAACTCAATCGTACCCTCATCCTTTTCATAGACGCCGGACAGAATCTTCATCAGCGTAGATTTTCCTGCTCCATTTTCTCCAACAATTCCATATACCACGCCCTTGGGAATTTCCAAAGATACTTTATTCAGCGCCAGAACACCCGGAAATCGTTTCGTTACGCCGCTGACCTTCAATATCAAATCTTTTTTCTGTTCCACTGATATATCTCCTTTTAGAAAAATCGCCTTTAACTATCTCCATTTTTAAGAAAAGCTTGCTCTGGCAGATACCAGAGCAAGCTAATCACTTCTGTGTTACTCTCTCTTTTTTACCACTCCGGATAGGGTAAGCTGTCTACATTTTCAGATGTAACGGTGTCAAGCGGGATCCAGTTGATTTCTTCGAAGCTCTCGCCTGCAACTGCCTTCTGTGCGCAATCCAGAGACTGAGCTACCATGTTGGTGAAGGACTGGCCGATGCATACAGCCTGGGTGCCGTCCTTAACATGATCGTAACCTGCGGAGCATCCGTCTACTGCTACGATATATACGCCGTCCATATTCGCGTTTTCAAGCGCGTTGATAACGCCGGTAGCGCCGTTGTCCCAATGACAGAATACCGCGTCGATCTTATCGCCGTATTTTACGATGAAGTCTTCCATGATAGCCATACTGTCCTCAGTTGCCCACTGATCGCAGTTCTTGGAATCCAGAACCGTGATGTTGGAGCCTTCCAGACCAGCCTTGAAGCCGTCGCTTCTCTTAACCTGCGCGTCATGTCCGGACTGTCCGCCGATCTCTACTACATTACAGCCGTCCGGGAATGCGTCGATAATCGCCTGAGCCGCCTGCTCGCCTGCCATGGTATCATTGGTTCCGCAGAAGAAATCTCTGTACTGCTGGCTCTCTGCCGCCAGGTCAGAAGAGAAAAGTCCTACTACGATACCGGCTTCTTTCGCTTCCATCAGAGCCGGTACAACCGCCTGCGGATCTGCCGGGTTGATAATGATAGCATCTACACCCTGTGCGATACAGGTGCTGATAGCGTCAGTAGCCTTCTGAGCGTCGCCAGCCTGATCGTAAGAGGTCAGGTTGATTCCCAGCTCTTTCGCTTTCTCTTCTGCGATACGGCAGGAATAAGACTGAGACTCATTCGCCATATCCTGTACAATCCAGCCTACAGTAATGCCGTCACCGGAAGCCGCTGCTGTGTTGCCGGTGTCCTCGGTCTGCGCTGTGTCTGCTGCTGCGTCAGTCTTGGTCTCCCCGCCAGACTTTCCGCATGCTGCCAGACCACAGATCATGGTCGCTGCCAGTAAGAGTGCTAATCCCTTCTTTTTCATGTTGTTTCCTCCTGTTACTTTTTTGTGTTTTTTCTATAACCGACAGGCCTTCTGCCTGTAAATTATCGTTGTTGCTTCGCCGTCCTTTATTTGTCTCTATTATAGTTTTTACCTCTGTCTCCCACAACTCCCGTTCTGAGCTGTAAGGTGCACAATCTGCTTCATTCATCAGAAGGTGATACAGGTGACACAGTAGACATTTTCCTGGTTCCAGACCTCCTTAAGACCACCTGTATGCTCATCTATTGCGAATACGCAAATATTGTCGGTATCCTGATTTGCCGCCAGCAGATACCTGCCGTCCGGGGACAGAATAAACTCCCGGGGAATTTCACCGCCGCTTAGCTTCGTCTCTGTCAGTGTCAGGCGTCCATCCGCTTCCACCCGGAATACCGCGATATGGTTTGTACCGCGTACCGCACCGTAGACCCATTTCCCACTGGGATGAATCCGGATACCCGCGCCAAGACAGCCTTCCGTCTGTTGCGCCGGATCCGCAAACGCGGATATGGTCTGCATCAGCTCTGCCTGTCCGGCTTTATACTGATAGACATTGACCTCACAGGTCAGTTCTGTCATCACATAGAAATGTGTTCCATTTCCATCGAAAGCGCCATGTCTCGTTCCCTGTCCCGGGATACCGTAGATGTTCTTCTCTTTCTCCGGAAGCAACCATCCCTTCTCCCAGTCCGCCCGGTAGCAGGCAAATACGTCCTGTCCCAGATCCGACACATAGACATGCTGTCCGTCCGGCGCCATCACAGTCTGATGGATATGGGGACCTTCCTGCCGCTCCGGGTTCGCGCCCCGGCCCCGGTGCCTCAGGACACAGGTCGCCGGTTCCAGTCCGTGATCCTCCCGGATCCGGTACACGGCCAGGCTGCCGCCGGAATAATTGGATACCAGAAGGTACTTTTTATCTGGAGAAAAACTCAGGTGACAGGCATCTGCCCCACAGGTAAACTGTCGGTTGATGCGCCGAAGCGCTCCCGTCTCCCGGTCAATGACAAATGCGGAAACAGTGGAACCATCAATGCCATTCCAGTCCTTCAGCTCATTGACACAGTACAGATACGCGCCCTCTGCGTCTGCCAGTACGTAAGAGGGATTCTGAATGTCACCAGTCACTGTCCGGTAGGCCAGCTTCCCGGTCTGTTCATCGAAATCATAGCAGGCGATACCCTTGCATCTTCCTTCTACTATCTCGCCCGATCCCATCAAAATCGGCTCCGTATAGCCTCCCGTAAATATCCGCATACCCTCTCTCCTTATCAGTCAAGCACCAGTTCGGATGCTCCCACGATACCGAAATCTTTCTTCAGTTCCGCGAACCGGAATTCTACCGGAAGGGGAATCTGATTGTAACGATCAAATTCCTTTCTCACTCTGCCGAACAGCGCGTCGCCAAAATGGGTCAGGCCGCCGCCGAATACGAATACGTTGATATTCAGCATCATGAAGCAGTTGTACGCACAGACCGCAATGTAGTGCGCCATCTGCTCCACCATTTCGATGGCCAGCTCGTCGCCCTCGTTGTAGGCTGCCAGCAGATCCTCACAGCTTAAATCTTCCTTGTCCACCATGGAAGTTTCCCTGCCCTCCAGCATCTTGATTTTCAGATGCTTCGGCACGTAGCGTCCGCTGGCGTGGGACATGAAGCAGCCCCTGTTCCGGCATCCGCACATGATGCCCTCGTCCGGCGTCGCCAGCATGTGTCCGCACTCTCCAGCCCAGCCGTAGCTTCCGCGGAACAGCTTTCCATCTACAATAATGCCGCTTCCGATTCCGGTGCTGGTGGCCATATAGATCATATGGCGGCTTCCCCGTCCGGCTCCCTTGCGGTACTCTGCCAGGGCTGCGGCATTGCTGTCGTTATCCAGTACAATCTTTACACCCGGCAGACGCTCCTGCAGATATTCCTTCATGGGAAAATCGCGAATATTCGTCAGCGCCGAGGTCAGATAGACGTAACCGGTATCAAAAAGAATATAGGACGGCATGCAGATTCCGATTCCCTGCAAATCCCCGTTCTTCAGGTTATGCTTCTTCTCGATCTCACGGATGGTCTCAATCATCCGGTCGCTGAAGGCCGGGCCATCTGCATTGATATCCGACGGATGCTGCATCCGATCCAGGAGCTGCCCGTCCGCATCAAACAAACCGTATGCTACTTTGGTTCCACCTGCATCAATTCCAATCCTGTACTTTTTGCACATATTTTTTCTCCAAATTGAATTTGTTTTGTTATATTTTATATTTATCATTATATAGATCAGTTTCACGCTTGTCAATAGAAATATAAATTACTTTCGAAAAAAACTTTTTTTGTTTCTTTTTTATATTGTTTCGAAACATGAGATCAAAAAAACAGCATCCGGATTTTGATCCGAATACTGCTTTTTTCTGTATTTTATATCCAGTTCTTTCTTATACCTAGCAGATCTCCGCGCCTGCCGGCATATCCTTCTCCGGCGTCATCAGTGCCAGATTACCCTCTGCGTCCTCAGCGCACAAAAGCATTCCTTCAGACAGGATACCTGCCAGCTTCGCCGGCTTCAGGTTCACGACTACCATGACCTTCTTACCGACCATTTCCTCCGGTGTGTAATGAGACTTAATACCGGATACGATCTGCTTTACCTGGCTTCCGATGCGGACCTGGGAGCACAGAAGCTTTTTAGACTTCTTCACGGCCTCGCAGGCAATGATTTCGCCCACCTGGAACTGCAGCTTCGCGAAATCGTCAAAGGTAATCTCTGCCTTCGGCTCGATGTCGATGACGTCTGCAGCCTCCTCTTTTGCCTCTTCCGGCTGAGCCTGCTCTGCCGCGTCCGCAGCCTTCTTAGCTTCAACCTTCTCCAGAACCTCTTTCACGTCCAGTCTCGCGAACAGAATCTCCGGCTTGTCGGTTACCTTATTGCCGGACTGATAGAGACCGAACATGTTCATAACCTCCAGGGAACGCTTTCTCGCGCCCAGCTGTGCCAGAATCTTGTCGGCAGTCTCCGGCATAAACGGCTCTAAGAGGCTTGCGCCAATGCTGATGCTCTCTACTAGGTTGTAGAGCACGGTCGCCAGACGGTCCTTTTTGCTCTCGTCCTTGGCCAGAGCCCAGGGCATGGTCTCGTCGATGTATTTATTGCAGCGTTTGAACAGGTTAAAGATCTCGGTGATGGCGTCTGCCACGCGCAGATCGTCCATTTTCGCGGAAGCCTTCTCCGCCGCGCTTACCGCAGCCTCGCGAAGCTCCCGGTCAACCGGCTCCAGCACGCCTGTGTTATTCACCACGCCGTCAAAATACTTATTAGACATGGATACGGTACGGTTCACCAGGTTGCCCAGGGTGTTCGCCAGGTCGGAGTTCATACGCTCCACCATCAGCTCCCAGGTGATTACGCCGTCATTGTCAAAGGGCATCTCATGCAGTACGAAGTAACGCACCGCGTCCACGCCGAACATATCTACCAGATCGTCTGCGTAGAGTACATTTCCCTTGGACTTGCTCATCTTGCCGTCTCCCTGCAGCAGCCACGGATGACCGAATACCTGCTTCGGCAGCGGCAGATCCAGCGCCATCAGGAAAATGGGCCAGTAAATGGTATGGAAACGGATAATGTCCTTGCCGATCAGATGCAGATCCGCCGGCCACTCCTTCTTGAACAGGTCACTGGACTCTCCGTCGCACTCGTAGCCAATGCCGGTGATGTAGTTGGTCAGCGCATCCAGCCATACGTATACCACATGCTTCGGATCGAAATCCACCGGGATACCCCATTTAAAGGAGGTACGGGATACACAGAGATCCTGCAGACCCGGAAGCAGGAAGTTGTTCATCATCTCATTCTTTCTGGAGACCGGCTGAATGAATTCCGGATGCTTGTTGATGTGGTCAATCAGACGGTCAGCGTATTTACTCATACGGAAGAAATAAGCCTCCTCCTTAGCCGGCTGAACCTCACGGCCGCAGTCCGGACACTTGCCGTCCACCAGCTGGGACTGGGTCCAGAAGGACTCGCAGGGCGTACAGTACATACCCTCGTAAGCGCCCTTGTAGATATCGCCCTGGTCATACAGCTTCTTGAAGATCTTCTGTACCTGCTTCTCGTGATAATCATCGGTGGTGCGGATAAATTTATCATAGGAAGTATTCATCAGATCCCAGATGCGCTTAATCTCGCCAGATACATTGTCTACGAATTCCTTCGGCGTTACGCCTGCCTCCTCAGCCTTCAGCTCGATCTTCTGGCCGTGCTCGTCGGTACCGGTCTGGAAGAATACGTCGTAGCCCTGGAGTCTCCGGAAACGGGCGATGGCGTCCGCCAGTACGATCTCATAGGTGTTGCCGATGTGGGGCTTGCCGGATGTGTAGGCAATAGCCGTAGTCATATAAAATTTTTTCTTGTCCATTTTTTACCTCTCTTTTCTATGCAAACGAAAATTTAAATAAGAATCCTGTGAAACAGGATTCTTCGCCTGCGGCGGGTCGCTCCAGCGACACAATTCCATTCCGCCGCAGTGCGCTCCCCCGGAGGGTTTTGCTCTATAGGAAACCCAACTTTTATACTTTCATATAGTATAATGTTTCCTATAGAGCAAAAAATCCCCGTCTTCCTCAATACCAAAGAAGACGGGGATGATTCCCGTGTTACCACTTCCATTCGCCTGTTCCTCACGAAACAGACCTCTGCGGGTACCTGCATACCCTGACGCTGTAACGGGCGCACCCTTCACGGCTTATCGCAGAAACTTCTGCGTTCATCCGTGCCGCTCAGAAACCATCTTCAGCTCTTTTGCCTCCATCCCTCTCAGCCACCGGGAATTCTCTGTAAAAGGTTCATACAGCTTACTCTTTTCTTCATCGCGTTTGCATTTTGCTCATATAAAAGAAGCGTAACACGGCCAAAACCTTTTGTCAAGCCTGCCGACTTTTCTTCTCTTATTCGTTTAAAAATTTTCAGTTTTTTATCGAATTTCGATGCTCATTTTTGTTGAAATTTACTCTTTAACTTTAAAAAATCAGTGCTATAATAAGCACCGTAAAGTAAATATAGAACCACTTAACAATACCTGTTTGTTACACAAAGTGGAAGGCTGCTAAGCGATTCAGATTTTGGAGGAAAAGATAAATGAATACTTTAAAAGCTGAAAAAAGAGACATGTTGACGAAAGCCAAGAAACTTAGACGTGAAGGTTATGTTACCGGCAATATCTACGGCCGCGAGATGAAGGAATCCATTCCTCTTCAGATTACCAAGGCAGACGCTGAGAAAATCTTAAGATCCGAAGGAAAAGGAAGCCAGGTAATGCTGGAGGTCGCAGGCGAGACCTATGACGCGCTGATTAAGGAGATCGATTATGATTCCTTAAGAGGACAGCTTCTGGAGATTGATTTCCAGGCACTGGTAAGCAATGAAAAGGTTCATTCCGTAGCTGAGGTGATCCTGCTTGGTCAGGACGACGTACAGGCCGGCGTGGTACAGCAGATGCTTCAGGAAGTTACCTACAAGGCACTGCCCGCAGATCTGGTTGACAAGATCAAGGTTGACGTCAGCCACATGAAGGTCGGCGAGACACTGAAGGTAAAGGATCTGGATATTGCCAAGAATCCTGCCATTGACCTGCATACTTCCCCGGAAGCTACCGTTGCTACCGTACTGGAGGTTCATGCCGCAGCGGCTGACGAAGACGCTGACGGTGAGACCGCAGAAGCATAATTCAAACCCAAACATGGAAATAGAACAGAAAAGCCCATATGTCGAACATGAAAGTCCGATATATGGGCTTTTTGCAAGTAACAATTTCTTTTTTCCCCGTTCTACTCATAAACTACACCAAGAGTTATTTCGGTGGTTTCCCATGAACATGTTATCCACAATTTTCCCTTCCACTTTGCAGAAAAATCCCCATCCCGGGCCTGCCAGCCACAGCCGTATGTGCAAAAAGTCCTTCCTCGTTGTTCTTTTTCTCTCTGCTTTTTTAACGGCGGCTCTGCTTCTCTCCCGCTCCTGTCTGCCCGGTACGGACACTACTTCCGCCGATGAGGCCTTCGAAGCCTTCACCAACGGACTCTTCCGGGAATCTGTCACCGGCAGCACACTGACACTCCATTACACGCTGGCTGACCCGGCTTCTTACGGAATTCGTAAGTTCCCGATTTCCTATGGCTCTTACTCGGAGGAAGCAAAAGCCCGGTCAGCCGCCGCTCTGGAAAATGCGTTCGCCGCCCTGTCGGATTTTCCGCGAAGTAAACTGTCTTATCAGAACCGTCTGACCTTCGACATCCTGGACACGCAGATTCCCCGGGAGCTTACACTGCTCCATTTTCCTTATTATGAGGAAGTTTGCAGTCCGCTGCTGGGTGTGCAGGCACAGCTGCCGGTGCTGCTGGCGGAGTACACCTTTGATTCGGAGGCGGATGTGGATGTCTATCTGCGGCTGCTGGCGAAGACAGATGTGTATTTTGAGGAATTATGCGAGTATGAAAAGAAGAAGGCTGCGGCTGGACTTTTTATGACGGATGAAAGCGCAGACGCGGTGATTGCGGGGTGTCAGGATTTTCTGAATGGGACACAATTCAACAACGCCAACCAAAGTAATAGTAATCAGAACAAGCCTGAAAACATAGCCGCCACCGATATTGACTCTGTCCGAAGCTCCAATGAGATTCTCGACACACCTGAGGAAGGTTCCGAGGCAATCATCGAACATTTTTTGGCAGCCAGCTTCTCCGAACGCCTTACGGAACTTTCTCAAAAAAACCAGCTTTCCGACCGTCAAATCTTATATTATGTAAACCTCAACCAACGAGTGCTCGAATCCCACGTTTTCCCCGCCTACGCTCACCTCATCGAAACCCTCTCCTCCCTGAAAGGCTCCGGCTCGAATCCCTTGGGCCTGGCCCATTACCCGGAAGGCCGCGCCTACTATCAGGCCCTGGTGGACGCCGTCGTTGGCTCCGGCCGCACCCTGCCCGAAATCCGCGACCTCATCGACCGCCAGCTCCTGTCCGATGTGCGCCAGATGGCCGCGCTGGTCAAACGCCGCCCGGAGCTGCTGACCGACATTTCCCGCACCATCGAAATCCAGGAACCGGAGCAGATTCTGGAAGAATTACAGACCCGAATGCAGACTGATTTTCCTGCTGCCACGAGCTACGCCCATAACGGCGCGGACGCTGACGGCACTGACCACGCCATCCACATTTCCATCAAATCCGTCTCCCCGTCCCTCCAGGAGCACTTAAGCCCCGCCTTCTACCTTACGCCACCCCTGGACGCCATGTGGAATCATGTCATCTACATCAATCCTGCTGCCGATTACGACGGTCTGACCCTCTTTACCACCCTGGCCCACGAGGGCTTCCCCGGCCATCTGTATCAGACGCTCTCCGAACAGACCCCGCCGCAGTCCCCAGTCCGCAGCCTCTTCTACTTCGGCGGCTTTGTCGAAGGCTGGGCCACCTATGCCGAGCGCCTGTCCTACCGCTACGCCGGTCTCGATCCGGATATGGCCGACCTCTTAGCCGCCAACTCCTTCTTCCTGCTGGGTCTCTACGCCCGCTCGGACGTGGGTATCCACTACGAAGGCTGGACCCCTTCGGAAATGAACCAATTCTGGAACGGCTACAGCGTCACCGATTCCGCTGCACTCGCCGAGATCTATCAGACCATCCAGCAGGATCCCGCCAATTACCTCAAATATTATCTGGGTGCGGTGGAGATTCTGGAGCTGAAAAAAGAAGCGGAAAATGGTCTCGGAGCGCAATTTGCGCTGAAGGATTTCCACAGCTATCTGCTCCGCACCGGCCCCGCCCCTTTTTCCATCCTCCAGGCTTACCTGCCCGCCTGGACTGCCACGGATTAGTTGTAGCTAACCATTCAAAATCATCTTCCCCGCCAACCACACGCTGACTGCGATTCCCGCCACCGTCGCCAACAGCGCCCCCGGCAGCGTATAGCGGGTCTTCTTCACCTTCGCCGTCATAAAATAGATACTCATGGTATAAAAGACCGTCTCCGTACACCCCATCATAATGGACGCCGCCAGCCCCACATAACTGTCCGTCCCGTACTCCTTAAAAACATCCAGTGCCAGCCCCGTGGCCGCTGAAGCCGAGAACATCCGCACGATAGCAAGAGGCAGAAGCTCCGACGGGAAATGTATCTTCTCCGTCAGGCCGCCCAGCACTCCCGCCAGAAAATCCAGGAACCCGGAAGCACGCAGCACGCCCACCGCCACCATCAGTCCCACCAGCGTCGGCAGAATCTGCACCACCGTCTTCAGCCCGTCCTTCGCCCCCTTTACAAAATCATCATACACCGGCCGCTTCGCGGCCAGCCCCTCCATCACCACATAGAAAATCAGAAACGGCACGATAAGATCCGATATGTAAAGCATCACCCTTGCCATTTTCTCACCCCCTGTCCATCAGCTTACAGAACACCACCGCCACCACGGCGCTGATCAGCGTCGCCACCAGCGAAGGAGCCAGAATCGCAGCCGGATTCACACTGCCATACTGGCTCCGATAAGCGATGATATTCACCGGAATCAGCTGCAGAGACGCGATATTCAGGACCAGAAAAGTACACATTTCGTTGCTGGCTGTCCCCTTTTTCCGCGCCTGCTGTCCGGTCTTCCGTCGCTCCTCCTCCAGATCGCTCAGCGCCTCCATGGCTTTCAGCCCTGCCGGAGTGGCAGCCCAGCCGAGACCGAAGATATTGGCGATCACATTGGTCGTGATATACTCTCTGGCCGGATGCTCCCGCGGCAGCCGCGGAAACATGAAATCCAGAAACGGCCCGATGACACGGGACACCCGGCCAATGATGCCACTCTTTTGGGCAATCTCCATCACCCCCACCCACAGCGCCATAATCCCCGCCATAGTGACGCACAGGTTCACCGCCTCCCCCGCCGACGTAAGCGCTGCCTCCGTCAACTCCGGCAGTCTTCCCTGTAAAGTTCCGTAAACAATTCCCAGGATCAGCATGGCCGCCCAAAGATAATTCAGCATGACATCTTCTCCCTTTTTTATCAATATATTCTTTCTAATCCGCATTTATGGAATTTTCTTTGCTTTTCATATTATCTCCCCCAAATTTTTGCTAATTTATCCTTTTTTTATGTTTTTTTATCAATTTGTTCATTAAAATATCATTAAGAAATTTATTTACCTATTGGAATCTTATGGTTTTTTTGTTATAATATTGAAATCGAGTGTTACCATTAAATGAAGGAGGAGAAGCAATGAAGAACACCGGAGTGGTCAGAAGACTGGATGAACTCGGACGTATCACGCTTCCTATGGAATTACGAAAAGTATTCGGAATTGAAGAACGCGATTCTCTCGAGATCTATGTTGAAGATGACAAAATTATTTTAAAGAAGTATGCACCGACGGATATTTTCACAGGAGACCGAGATGATCTTATTGAATTCCATGGTAAAATGGTTTCCAAAAAGTCAATTGAGGAATTAGCAAAAAAGGCTAACTTAATTTAATTATATTTATCGGTACATAAAAACCGGCAACCCAACAATGGGTCCCCGGTTTTTTCTTTTCGCAAAATTATCCTTCCAGCAGAGCCTGGTAAATATCTCTTTTGGATACGCCACGATCTTTGGCCGCCAACCGCATGGCTTCCTTGTGCTGGATTCCCTGCTGCTCATATAGCGCCACATGCTCCGCAATGGTCATCTGCTCCCAGGCCGCCTGCTTTTCCTTTTCCATCTCTTCCCGGTTGCGGCCCTCGATGACCAGCACGCACTCGCCCCTGGCCGCTTCCGTCTCATAATGACGAATCGCTGCTTCCAGATCCGTCCGGAAAATGGTCTCGTGCTTCTTCGTCAGCTCCCGGCACACCGAAATCCGCCGATTTCCCAGGGTATCACGAAGCTCCCCAAGGGTCTTCAGAAGCCGATGGGGCGCTTCATAGATAATCATCGTCCGCGTCTCGCTTTTCAGCTCCTCCAGCACGTTCTGGCGTTCCTTCTTATCCGACGGCAGAAAGGCCTCAAAGGCAAACCTCCTGGTCCCGAGCCCCGACAGCGTCAGTGCCGTCACGCAGGCGCAGGCTCCCGGCAGCACCGTCACCGTAATGCCCGCCTCCGCGCACATTTTCACCAGCTCCTCGCCCGGATCAGAGATACCCGGCATTCCGGCATCCGTGATCAGCGCGATATTTTTGCCCGCCCGAAGCTGCTCCACCAGCTCCCGGCCCTTATCGAACTTGTTGTACTCATGATAGCTGGTCATGGGCGTATGAATTTCAAAATGATTCAGAAGCTTGATGCTATTGCGGGTATCCTCTGCCGCAATCACATCCACCTCTTTTAAGATACGCAGCACCCGAAAGGTAATATCCTCCAGATTACCGATGGGTGTGGCGCACAGATATAACGTTCCCTGCATGTTATCTCCTTAATAGCCGTAAATATCGTAGATTTCGTCCATATAGACGCCGGGCTCTTTGTATACAATCAGCGGCTTCTCCACGGTCATTCGGGAACGCCCGCCCCGGCAGGCCTCCAGAAGCACCATATTCGGTTCCTTATCCACATATGGATAGACTAACTGCATCCGTTTGGGCTCCAACTTATACTTTACCAGCGTGGTGATGATTTCCGCCAGCCGAAAGGGCCGGTGTACCAGATAAAAGCGTCCGCCGGGCCGCAGTACCTTCGCCGCCTCCCTGGCCACGTCTTCGAAGCTGCACAGAATCTCATGGCGCGCGATGGCTTTGGGCAGCTCTGGATTCACGATGCCGTGACTGCCCGTCATATAGGGCGGATTGCAGGTCACCACATCAAAAGAAGCCGCTCCGAAGATAGAAGCCGCTTCCTTTATATCACCCCGGACAATGGAAACGGAATCCGAAAGCGCGTTTAATTCCACGCTTCGTCTGGCCATATCCGCGCTTTCCTCCTGGATCTCCAGGCCCGTGAAATGCTCGCCCTTTGTCTTGCCCCGGAGCAGAATCGGAATGATACCCGTTCCCGTCCCCAGATCGAGCGCCCGCTCCCCCAGCTTCACCTTCGCGAACCCGGACAACAGCACCGCGTCCATGCCAAAACAAAACTTACTGGGATTCTGGATAATCTGATAACCGTTCCGCTGCAGATCATCCAGCCGTTCTCCATCCTTCAACTTAATTGTCATCCAGCTTTGATTTCCTCTCCTGCTTTTCCAGAGCCTCCAGCTTCTTCAGCTCCTTGTCGGAATTGCCCTTATCCCCTTTATCGGCCTTCTTCTTCCGCGGGCGGAACTTCAGCTCTTCCACCGGATACTCCCGGATCTCCTTTTCGTCGCCCTCGATGGTCACGACTACCTTCACCTTCTGACGCAGCACATTGACACTCTGTACCTCGCCCTTCAGGCCGTCGGAAGTGGTCACATAGTCCCCCAGTCCCGGCAAATGGCTGTTCAGCTCCTCGTAGGTCTCCTGCTCATGCTTCAGGCAGCACATCAGTCTGCCGCACACGCCGGAAATCTTCGTGGGGTTCAGGGACAGATTCTGCTCCTTGGCCATCTTGATGGACACCGGTACGAAATCAGACAGATGGGTATGACAGCACAATGGTCTTCCGCAGATACCGATGCCGCCCAGAATCTTTGTCTCATCCCGGACGCCGATCTGACGCAGCTCGATACGGGTACGGAACACGCTGGCCAGATCCTTTACCAGCTCGCGGAAATCGATGCGTCCGTCTGCGGTAAAATAAAACAGTACCTTGTTATTATCAAAGGTATACTCTGCCTGGATCAGCTTCATTTCCAGTCCGTGTTTTTTAATCTTTTCCTGACAGATCTTAAACGCCTCTTTTTCCTTGAAGCGGTTGGCCGCCTCCCGGGTATCGTCCTCCTGGGTCGCGATCCGGATCACCGGCTTCAGGGGCTGAATAATCTTCTTATCCTCCACCTCTTTGGTACCCACTACCACATATCCGTATTCCACGCCTCTGGCGGTTTCCACGATCACATGCTTTCCCTTGGGGATATCCAGCTTTCCGGGGGAAAAGAAATATATTTTTCCCGCGTTCCGGAATCTGACGCCTATGACTTTTTCCATTTTAATTCTCCTTTATCGTCAGCATGAGAAGCTCCATGGTCAGCTCAAAGTTTACGTTGGCGTTCAACCGCACCTTGGCCTTCTCCAGTGCCTTTAAAATCCGCTCCAGCCCCTCGTAAGAGCTTTTCTGGGCCTGGGCGCTGATAGCATTAATTTCTTCCGCGAAAACCAGTCCGTCGATCTGGCGTGTGGCCTTGAATAGAAGCACATCCCGGAACCACAGAGCCATCAGATCGAGGTAATCGTTAATTTCCGTCTTATATTCAGACGCCGAACGTACCGCCTCGGTCAGCTCGTAGACCTCCATATCGCGCAGATGCCGCAGCAGATGAAGCAGGTGGCTTTTCAGCTCCGCGAACTGCTCCGACTGGGCCAGCCGCTCCGCTTTCCCCACATTTCCCCTGGCAAATGCGGTGCATACCTCAGCCTGGTAATCTGGAATATGGTACTTCTCCATCAGATAGGGCCTGATGATCTCGTTCTTCACCGGGCGCAGCTTCAGGGTCACGCACCGGGACAGAATCGTCGGCAGAAACGCGTCCGCATTGGTCGTCAGCAGCATGATGACGCCGTAGGCAGGCGGCTCCTCGATGGTCTTCAGGAGGGCGTTCTGGGCCTGTACGGTCATCTTCTCGGCCTCGTCCACGATGTAAATCTTATAAGGACTGCTGTAGGGCTTAATCTGGATATCGCCGCAGAGCTGGCCGCGGATGTCCTCCACGCCGATGCTGGCGGGCTTCTCATGGGTCACCGTGATGATATCCGGCTGATTGCCGCTCATGGCCTGCTTGCAGGAATGGCACTCCCCGCAGGGCTCAGTTCCGCCCCGTTCACACTGGAGTGTCTGGGCAAAGGCCCGGGCCAGCATGTTCTTTCCCGCTCCTTCTTCTCCATCCAGAATATAGGCATGGGATACTTTTTGAAGCTTTATGGCATTCTGCAGATGCTCGATGATCTGCTCGTGCCCCAAGATTTCGGAAAATCCGGCCATATATTCACACTCCCTTCTTTCTACCGTTATTCATTTTATCAAAACTAACTTGATGAAAAAATACTCTTTTTAGTATAACATACATTTTTTAGAAAAAACAGCTTTTTATACTTTTGTTCTGCTCCGCAAATCCGCCTGCGGACTGTAATTTCTTTTATCTGAAGGTTCTCACTTATGTTCTTTTATATACGCTGAGATTTTCTCTATGCTTTCCTTCAAATCCCGGTTATAAAACCGCTTTTCGATCCCGGCCTCCGCAATTTTCTCCTCCGCGAAATCCTCACTGTCCGCCAGGAACCGCCGACAAAGCTCTGCGTACTTAGGCTCCTGCTGTCCGCGCTCCCGATCGAGAGCTCTCTGCAGCCGCTCTCCGTCCTCCACTTCAATGTAAATGGGAATCACTCGCTCTGCCCCATAATAATTCCGAAGTGCCCGGTAGGACTCCAGTACGCCGACGCCCGCATAGTTATATTTTTCCAGATCGGTCGCCTCTGTATCAGCTGTAAAATATTTCCACACTCCATGTACCGTATCGTAAGCCCGAAGTTCGATCACCTTCCCGGCGTTCTGAAGTTCTGTCAGACCCGCTTCATCCGTAAAATGATACTGCACCCCCTGCTCCTCCCCGGCCCGCATAGGACGGGTGGTGTACAGCACCAGCGGCTTCAGAGCCAGACTTTCGTTTTCCAGAAGCTTCTGAAAAATGGTATCCTTGCCTGTGGCGCTTTTCCCGATTACATAAAATAATTTTCCCATCATTTTCTCCGTTTTATTCTTTTACAATCCCAAGCTTCGGAATCCCGTCTCCGTCGTATTTCAGCCCATGCACCTCATAACCGGCCTCCAGCCATTCCTCTATGCATTTCAGCAGCTCTTCCGTCACCCGCTCCCCCGGCGCCAGAACCGGAATTCCCGGCGGGTACAGATACACGTAATTGCCCGCCACAGCGCCCTCACAGGCCGCCAGAGGCCTGCAAGCGCCTTCGGCCTCCGCTGCTTCACCAATAGTCAGAACGGCCTTCAGACGTGGCAGCGCGTTGATCTTGGCGCTCACTTTATCTGCTGTGCTCACGCCGACCGGTATCTTTTCATCCATATCCTGATCGAGCTCATGCAGCGCTTCCGCCAGTCTCCCGAACCCTTCTTCCGAATCCGCGATTCCCGCGATTCCAACCACATAATCCGGCCCGCTCATTTCCATCTGGATATGATAGCGCTCCCGCAGAATCCGCGACAGTTCTTCTCCTGTCAGCCCGGCTCCTGCCAGATTCGCTCTCCTTGCGGAAATCAGCAGCTTGCTCCGATCAAAATCCGCCGTCTGCCCGAACTCCGCCAGTTTCGCTTCCAACTGCCATATACCGTCCTTCTCACTGTCCAGTCCGGCCAGATACAGCCATTTCAGCTCCCGGCAGCTCTCCCGGAAATTCTTAAGCTCCCGCACATGCTTCGCGAACAGCTCCTCGCCGTCCCGCTCTATCAAATCCACACAGGCGTCAATGGAAGCCATCAACACATAAGACGGGCTGCTGCTCTGATAGATAGACAGAAATTTCCGAATTCGCTCCCGATTCGCGATTTCTCCCTGCACATGCAGAAGCGCCGTCTGTGTCATGGCCGGCAGCGTCTTATGCACACTGTGAATCACCACATCTGCCCCTGCGCTCACCGCGTCCTCCGGAAAGTATTTTGAAAATGGAAAATGCGCCCCATGAGCCTGATCCACAATCAGCGGAACGCCATATCGATGACAAATTCCCGCGATCCGGCGCACATCTGAGCAGACGCCATCGTAGGTAGGGGATACTATCATGACAGCCTGGATATCTGTCTGAATCCGGTTTTGATTTTTTTCCCTGTCTCCACCGGAGTCTTTCTCTGTTTTTCCATCCGCCTGCTGTTTTTTCTCTATGATGGACTTTTGCAATACATTTTCCACATCTTCCGGCAAAATCACGCCGTTTATCCCCAATTCCGGGATGTATTGTGGATAAAGATACACCGTTTTTGCTCCCCTGAGCTCCGCCCCGTGATAGGCAGACCGGTGACAGTTCCGGGCCATCAGAAGCGTTCCGCCATACTTCGTGCAGCCTGAGATGGCGCTCAGGATTCCCGCCGTACTTCCATTTACCAGGAAATGCGTCTCCCCGGCCCCGAACACCTGCGCCGCCCGCCGCTGGGCCTCCGTCAGCACCCCGTCATTCTCCGGATGATGCAGATCGTCAAAGCCGTCTATCTCCGTAATATCTATTTGAAATGGATTCTCAAATTCCCCCATAAGCCGCTTGTGCCCCGGCATATGAAAGGCGTAAAAATCCGAAGCTCCGTAGGCAGCCAGCTTCTCATAAAGCGGCCCGCCGAACTTGTCCTGTCTTCTATTATTCTGTCTGTCCACGCAATCTTTAAATCACTTTCTCTGTTTTATTCTTCGATGCAACACACCGATTTTTGCTATCTTTATAGCCACTCGCCCAGCTCTTCCATATCCTGGACTGTCGTAGACCAGCCGGTCGCCAGCCTTACCACCGTGTGCGTGTCATCGGCTTTCTCCCAGAAGCTGACTGCCACGTGTTTCTTCAATTCCTCCAGTCTTTCATTTTCCATAATCACAAACTGCTGGTTGGTCGGGGATTCCAAATAGAAAGTATAATTTTTGTCATGAAGCAGACGCTTCAACTGCTCCGCCATTTCGATGGCATTGCGGCTGATATTCAGATACAGATTTCCCGTAAACAGCTCGTCAAACTGAATGCCCAAGAGACGCCCCTTCGCCAGCAGCGCTCCCTGCTGTTTGATCCGCGTCATGAAATGCTTCGGCGCGTTCCCTTTCGGAAATACTACAGCTTCCCCGCAGAGTGCGCCCACCTTAGTGCCTCCGATATAAAAGACGTCACAGATCCGTGCAATATCCGGCAGGGTCATATCCGCCTCCGGGCTCATGAGACCGTAGCCCAGACGCGCGCCGTCCAGATACAGCGGCATCTCATAGGCATGACATACCTCCGCGATGGCCTCCAGTTCAGCCTTGTTATAGAGCGTACCGTACTCCGTCGGCCAGGACACATACACCATCCCCGGAAATACCATATGCTCATGATTGCCATCCGCATAAAAAGTCTCCATATAATTCTTAAGCTCGCCCGCATCAATTTTGCCCAGATGCTGGGGCAGGGTCAGTACTTTATGACCGGTATTTTCGATAGCGCCCGCTTCATGCGCGCTCACATGGCCAGTCTCAGCCGCTACCACGCCTTCATAAGGCTGCAGCATGGACGCAATCACCACCGCATTGGTCTGGGTTCCACCCACCAGAAATTCCACAACCGCATTCGGGCACTCCGCCGCTTCCCGGATTTTACGTTTGGCATTTTCACAATATACATCCGAGCCATAGCCTGGCAGCGGCTCCATGTTCGTCTCCGTCAATCTCTGTATAATCCGCGGATGGGCTCCTGCTGAATAATCGTTCTCAAATGAAATCATACCATAACCTCCTCTTTTCTATCCCTGCATCCTGATGTTGTTTTTATTATACTATGGATTTCTGTTTTACCGCAATTATATCACGAATCTGCCTGTTCATTTTAGGTTCTCGCAAATTTTCTGGAAAAAAAGTTGCTTTTTTTAGGATTCTCTCTTGATTTCCTGAGGTAAAGTGCTACAATGAAACATAGAAACAGCAAGGGCTTGTAGCTCAGTTGGGAGAGCGCTGCGTTCGCAACGCAGAGGTCGAGGGTTCGAATCCCTTCAGGTCCATGGAACAAAGATTTTATAAATACGGAAGTATAGCTCAGCTGGGATGAGCGTTCGCCTCACACGCGAGAGGTCATGGGTTCGAGCCCCATTACTTCCACTGGAAAAGCCTGTATTTACGGGCTTTTTTTAATACATTATTTATTTTATTTCACAGAAAAAAGGCCCCACAAACCTGCGAGGCCTTCCTATCTAAATATATGCTTTTCATTGATTCTGTTTTCTCTTTATACTACCCTTCCTTAGGCGGATACTCCTCAATCGCAGGCTGGAAAGCCATAATATTCCGCATCATACCGGAATCCGCTACGATACATTCACCGGTAACTCCATCTGCCATGCGGGTACACATACCGTAGACAACAATCGCCACAGAATCTGCTGTCGGAATTTCATCCAACTTTGCTACCATCATTTCCTTACCAAGCTCTGCCTGCTTTTCCGGCGACAGGGTACGGATGGGACCATTGGTCAGACAGCCCGGCGTGAACATACCGCCCGGAGCTACCGTATTTACCATGATGCCATAGCGCTTCAGCTCCTTAGCAAGCTCTGTGGTCATGGCAATCACGCCGCCCTTGGAAGCCGTATAGTGGGCATAGCCGCCAAAGACCGGCTGTGGAAGATACGCAGAGTTAGAAGACACTAATAGCATCTTACCTTTGATTTTATGTTCGATCATGTAGCGGCTCACATACTTTGCGCAGCGGTAAGCGCCCAGAAGATTCACATCCAGCGTATCCTTAAATACATCCTCTGGCAAATCCTCGATATGGGCAAAGCTCCAGATACCTGCTGCTGTAACCAGAATGTCCACGGAGCCATAGATTTCTGCCGTAAAAGCTACCAGGCGCTCGACCTCCTCTTCTTTTCTGATATTGGTTTTACAGAAGGTCACTTCCAGGTTCTCTTCTTTCAAAATTTTAACGGCCAGTTCTCCCTTTCCCTCACCGGAACCGGCAATTACCACCTTCGCACCGCCCTGGCAAAGCCTGCGTGCTACACAAAAGCCCAGACCGGAAGTTCCTCCTGTCACAATCGCTGTTTTTCCCTTCACCGACAGCATTTCTTCCAGAGACGCTGTATTGGCCAGATATCCTCTTAAAATCATTTCCGGTGTCAGATTCATAAGCTCCCTCCTCGTCAGATAAATTTTGGTGCGCAGATCACAGCCTCATGGCCATGCAGCAGTACTTTATTCCCCGGACGCAGACTCCCTTTCCTGCAAATAATTGTGCCGTTATTGGTATCTAACACATAGCTGTAAGTAATTTTCATTACCCGGCCGATTTCTTCACCATCCAGGAACACCTTTTCACCTTCATTTCCCATATTGCGTCCCTTGATGTGGATATCTTTTTCCGCTACGGTAAAACCGACTACTTCGCGCTCTGCTCCTTTATCCCGTATGGCTGCCAGCGCCTCTTTTCCAATAAACTCCTTCTCCCAGCAGATTCCTGTATCCAAACCTACCTCATAGGGATTCGTATGGCGCAGATCCCGCATGTAATAGAAGCCCGCCTCACAGGGTAAGGTCCATGCCATGATCTGGAATTCTGTAACCTCCCGGCCTCCGTAGGTCTTCGCCAGCTCCCGCAGCTTTTTCTCCTGCTCCGGCGCTTTCTCCTTGGGATAATAGATTTCAAAGCCCAGCTTTTCACCGGTAAAGCCGGCCCGGTTGATGAGCACATCAATACCGTCGATTTTATTGGGAAGGATCTGGAAGAACTTCTGTCCATCCACCGGATTTTCTGTCAGTGCATTTATCATTTCCAGTGATTTCGGTCCCTGTACCGCATACATTTCCCAGTTTTTTGTGATGTCCTCATAGGCTACATCCAGCTCTCCCCTGTGTGCGTCAAACCAGAGGAACATATCTGCCCGAAACAGCGTGGATACCCAGTACCGATTCTCTTCCATACGCATCACAACCACATCATCGACAATCTCGGCGGCATCATTCAACATAGGCGTATAACGTTCCCGGCTGACCGCCAGATTACCGATACGCTTCGGAAACATCATTTCCAAAAATTCCGTACAATCTGTTCCGGTCACCTCCACAATCTGATGGGTCCAGAGATACCAGCCGACGGTCTCCCGCACAGCCATGTGCTCTGCCCGTTTCATTTCGTCATAGCAGTAGACATTCTGATACATAACGGGATATGGATATTTCATAATGCATGACTCCTTTCTGTAAAATCAGCTGCATCAGCAGAATTTATCAACCTTTTTAGCGATCTTAATCCGAACCTTCTCCTCTGTGGAAGCCTCTTCCCACAGGGACCACTGGGCATTCACCAGACTCTTAGTCATGCCATACCAGAACCAGATATAAGCATTTACCATTTTGGGCATCCGATTAGACAATCCCATCCGATCTATCCGGTAAATAACCTCTTCCCGGTTAAATGCTTCAATATCATAGGCAATATGCATAGACTGCAAAAACATTTCCAGATAACCACCCATGATACGTCCATCATCATTACCGATAGAATGCGGAACACCCAGCCAGGTTCTCAGACCTTCTTTTGCAAAATCATCAATAAAAGTTGCTTTACCTGCCGCCTCACATACACAATGAATCGCGTAATCCACTTCTTCATCTGTCAGTGTGCCTTCCCGAACCAGATCATCCAAAGTTGGTAAGATATAAGTCGCACCGTTGGACATCGTAACCATCGGATATGCTGAGCGCCAGTCTTTTTCAAAATTGGTACCATTGGAGAATCGATAGTCGCATTCCTCACGGAACATCATGGAATCCTCTACCGTATCCTCTTCCCTGGTATACTTGATCTGCGCTTCTGTCGCCACCGGTCCAAAACATTCCCACTGCTCATGCTCCGGCATGGGATACTTTTTCCGACATTCCGCTACAATCCGGCAATGCCGGTCGCCACAGCCCTTGGCTTCCACCATATGATACTCGATATGGGGGCCTTCCGGACGAAGCTTCGCTGCATAATCCGCACAGGCCTGCAGAGACTGGGTCGTAGAACGGCACAGCTCCGACCCGATAATATCCCAGTAACAGACGTCCAGCTCTTTTTCTGCCCGGTAGGTGCCAAAATCATTAACACGACCGCACATCAGAAGATCCTCGTCGCCTGCATCACCAATCAGGCCACCTACAAAATTGCCCCGCATAAACGGGTGCATCCGAAGCTGATCTGCATTCATCTCTGTATATCCAGGAATTGCCTGATAGACATAGGCCAGACGATTGTAGGCATTCTTGCAGATAGCTTTGCTGCGCGCTTCATAATCCTTCACCAGCATACGGTAGGCCTGCATAATCGCCGCACTAACCACAGCTGTATAACGCTGACAGTAACGGGCAGCTTCATGATAGGTAATCATCTTATCCCAGGGAGATTTTACCGGATACAGCCCTGTTCCGACCTCTTTGGGAAGTCTTGCATCCACTTTTTTGCTCATATAGCTCATACTCCTTTCCAGCTCTTTGTTTTGTCCGTTGTTTCTGTCTTTATCATAGCAAAATGCCTTTCTAAAAAACAGACTGCATAAAATAGAATCCTTTTTTTAAAAAGGGCGCAAAAATAAGCCCTCCTAAACCTGACATTCTTTTCCGGTCTTTCTTCAACAAAGAAAAGGGGCACAAAATCGTAGTCTTTTTTTCCTGTTTAGTCTATAAAATATAGACACTTTTCCATTTAAATTGTTTTATTGTGGAATTTTTCTCCCGATTATCTTATAATAATAAACAAAACAGTATAAAAATATGGGCGACATTTTGTAGTAAACATATAAGACTGGAGGCGACAATATGCTATTGAATCTGGATATTCTGGCTGCCTATCTGCCGGAAAGCTGGCCGACAAAAAAATACGGAAAAATACAAAAATCTATGTGTCTCTCTCGTCCTCTGCTCTATGAGCCGGAACTTACACCAACAGATGGTGCTCTCTATCTGGTAGAAACAGAAAATCTTCCCGATTTTCCTCCATCTGCTTCCTGCAATTTTCTATGTATCGGCCGACGTGTTCCCAAGGCCTGGATTTCTTCCGGTCTTTCATTACTGCAAATTTCGGAAGCTCCCGGATTGTATCAGGTCTATAACTACATTCAGCAGATTTTTGATCACTTTGATAGTTGGGAGCAGCAACTTCGTGATGAACTGGAAAAGGATGCAGATTTTGATCTTCAGAAAATTTTTTTGCTTTTTAGTGATTTTTTTCATCGAGCCCTCAGTGTGGTAGACAGCAACCTACAGCCGCTTTTTGCTTCACAGTACGATTCACAGAAAGGTGCCTATCTTATTCCAGCCTCCGGCCCCATGTCTATAGAATATAATGAGCGTATCAAAGAAGTCTGTTCTCTGGAACGAGTCATCCGGGAACCCTATCAGACTGCAGTGGAATCACCAGGACGGGCTTACTGCAAGAATCTTTATCTTTCTGAGCAGTTTTGCGGCTGTATCTCCATCGCTGAGAGTCCACATCCGTTCCAGCCCTGGGAGCTTTCCATATACGCTCATTTCTTCCGATATTTTGAAAAGGCGTATTTCAAGTATTTGCGCGCCTATGGACACCGGGAAAACGCTGCCTTGTCTGCCCTGCGAAAGGCTCTGAATGGCCATACACCCAGCAAGGACGATCTGAAACTTCTTCATCTGGATCCTGGCGACGTCTGGCTCTGTTTCGAGCTCTGCGAATGCCAGAATGAACGTACACTTCCGGTGGATTATATGTATGCTACCCTCAACGCCTCTTTTCCACAGATGGTCTACGCAGTCCTTCATCAGGAAAAAATCGTCGGCATCCTTCGCACCCGGGAGCAGACTCCTTATTTTCAGCCTCTTCTGAAAAGTTTTGGCGATACAGTCTCCCGCATGGGATATTGCGCAGGTTTAAGCAATCCTTTTACACAATTGACACAGCTTCAGGATTACCTGCGTCAGGCTGTTTATGCTCTGGAACAGATTCACGCCACAACCGAAAGGCTTATTCTGTTCCGGGATCATGCGCTTTCCTGTATGCTGGATTCCTGTCTGAATGATTTTCCGCTGGATTCCCTGCTTTCTACCGGAATCCGCCAACTGCTGGAACATGATCGCCGAAAATCCAGCGAATACTTTCAAACTCTTGATCTCTTTCTGCAAAATGAAGCGAGTATTACCCGGACAGCTGAAGCTCTCTTTATTCATCGCAGCAGTCTTCTGAAACGTCTGGATAAAATCTATCGGATTCTGGGAAGCACACTGACTCAGCCCGATGAACGCTTGTATCTTCGTATATGTATCCAGCTGCTAAAAAAACAGTCCTCTCGTTCCTAAGGAAGAATCCTTCTTTACAGGATTCTTCCTATAGCACAAAAAAAAATTCCTGAATAAATTTCAGGAATTAAAAAAGTGCCCAGAACCGGAATCGAACCAGTGACACGAGGATTTTCAGTCCTCTGCTCTACCAACTGAGCTATCTGGGCATCTTACAAAAGAAGAGCACGAGACGTGTGCTTCGTACTCTTCAAGTTGCGAGGACAGGATTTGAACCTGTGACCTTCGGGTTATGAGCCCGACGAGCTTCCAGACTGCTCCACCTCGCGATATGAAATTAAAAAGTGGCTTATCTAAAAGATAAACCAGAGTGGGGGAAAGTGGATTCGAACCACTGAAAGCACAGCTAACAGATTTACAGTCTGCCCCCTTTGGCCACTCGGGAATTCCCCCATGACACGGTCCAACAACGGCTAACGCACATTTTTCAGTTCCGTGAAGCCGATGATCGGACTCGAACCGATAACCTGCTGATTACAAATCAGCTGCTCTGCCAATTGAGCCACATCGGCACTACAACTTTTAGGTTGTAAAATGGGACCTATAGGGCTCGAACCTATGACCCTCTGCTTGTAAGGCAGATGCTCTCCCAGCTGAGCTAAGATCCCATTTGCACTCGACATGCATGTAGCAGTCAGTACGATTATTTATATATTGATTACTCAATATAAGCGACCCGAATGGGACTCGAACCCACGACCTCCGCCGTGACAGGGCGGCGCTCTAACCAACTGAGCCATCGGGCCTTAATTACACCTTCAAAACTATATACTGCATATCTCTTTAGACATTTTCTATCCTATGACGCTTCGCGTTCCGCTTTCGCTTCACACTCTTGGTCAAGCCCTCGACCTATTAGTAACAGTCAGCTCCATGTGTTACCACACTTCCACCTCTGCCCTATCTACCTTGTCGTCTTCAAGG
>NZ_JAOQKC010000013.1:14253-108009 GCF_025567165.1 Laedolimicola ammoniilytica | reverse complement strand
CCGTCCCGTTTTCATGCCCGCCTCCGCGCGGGCCTTTTTCGTTCAAGAGAGCGCCGGAGGCGGTCTTTCCTATAAAGTAAAAAAGAATGTGCCGTTGGCACATTCTCGCGCCGAGGCGCGGTTGCCTTGGCAACCATCTACCACTGCGCCGAGTGCGCATCTTTGCAAGCTCTGCTTGCTTTTATGGAATAGGGAATTCTATCGGAATTTCCTATTCCATAAAAAAGACAGCGTGTTATCATTTTCCATAACACGCTGTCTTTTTCTAACTTTTCCCGCTGGCTTACTCGTCCAGCGCCTCTTTCATTTTATCGAAAAAGCCTTTCTTTCCTTTGCCAGGCTTCTCCGGATTTTTACCATTTACAATATCATCATAAGTGCGCAGCGCCTCTTTCGCGTCCTTGCTCAGATCCGTCGGCACCTGAACCACCAGCGTTACATAGTGGTCGCCGCGGGTGCTCTTATTCCGCAGGGACGGAACGCCCTTACCCTTCAGACGCACTCTGGTATCCGTCTGGGTTCCGGCCTTCACGTCGTACTCCACCTCGCCGTCCACAGTCTTGATGCGGACAGTGCCACCCAGCGCCGCCGTGGCGAAGCTGATAGGCGCTGTGGAATAGATGTTCATATCCTGCCGCTGGAAAATCGGGTGGCGCGCCACGATGACTTCTACCAGCAGATCGCCTCTGGGGCCGCCGTTGACGCCCGGCTCTCCTTTTCCTCTCAGGCGGATACTCTGTCCGTTATCGATACCGGCCGGTATGGATACAGAAATCTTCTTCTTGCTGGCAATGTAACCGGTTCCGTAGCAGTCCGGACACTTTTCCTTGATGATTTTTCCTGTTCCGTTACAATCCGGACAGGGACGTACATTCTGCACCATTCCAAACATGGACTGCTGGGTGTAAACCACCTGGCCCTTGCCGCCGCATTTCGGACAGGTTACCGGCGAGGTACCCGGCTTCGCTCCGGTTCCGTGACAGCTGCCGCACTCATCCTTCAGGGTCAGCTCAATCTCCTTCTCACAGCCGAAAACTGCTTCCTCAAAGGTGACACGCACCTGGGTACGAAGGTTCGCCCCCTGCATGGGGCCGTTGTTGGCGCGTCTGCCGCGGCTACCTCCAAAGAGATCACCAAAGATATCCCCGAAGATATCTCCCATATCCGCTCCGTTGAAATCAAAGCCGCCGAAGCCGCCTGCACCGCCGCCTGCGCCTCCCTCAAAGGCTGCATGGCCAAACTGATCGTACTGGCGTCTCTTATCCGGATCACTTAAAACTGCGTAAGCCTCGGAAGCCTCTTTGAATTTCACTTCTGCTTCTTTGTCGCCGGGGTTCATATCCGGGTGGTATTTTTTCGCCAACTGACGGTATGCTTTTTTAATGGTCGCATCATCGGCGTTCTTGTCTACGCCCAGAACCTCGTAGTAATCTCTTTTCTGCTCTGCCATTTCTTCTATCTTCCTTTATATCTTTTCTCGATTGCTTTGCGGCAAAATCCAAGAAAGGCTCTTTATGAGCCTCTCTTGGATCTTATTCTTTCAAGCCTGCCTTTCAATATAGCGCACTGCCTATCGTCTGTCAAGCTTTGTTCTTATCTTAGACCTCTCTGTAATCGCCGTCTACCACGTCGTCAGAAGCGCCTGCTCCGGCGCCTGCTCCGGCACCTGCGCCCATATCCGGGCCTGCCTGGCCAGCCGCACCCTGTGCTGCCTGTGCCTGCTCATATACCTTTGCAAATACCTTCTGTGCCGCGTTCATCAGCTTTTCCTTGCCGTTCTTCAGCTCATCTAAGTCTGCGTCAGAAATATCAGTCTGATCCTTGGTTCTCTCCAGAACTGCCTTCAGGGAAGTAAGCTCTGCCTCTACTGCGGACTTGTCGGCCGGGTCAACCTGTGCGCCAACCTCTTCCAGTGCCTTCTCGGTCTGGAATACCATGGAGTCCGCGTCGTTTCTCGCGTCAATGGCTTCCTTACGCTTCTTATCCTGAGCCTCGAACTCAGCAGCTTCCTTCACTGCCTTGTCGATGTCACTGTCAGACATATTGGAGCCTGCGGTAATGGTGATATGCTGCTCCTTGCCGGTACCCAGATCCTTTGCGGATACATTTACGATACCGTTTGCGTCGATATCGAAGGTAACCTCAATCTGCGGAACGCCACGTCTTGCGGGCGGGATTCCATCCAGACGGAACTGGCCGAGAGACTTGTTGTCCTTCGCAAACTGACGCTCGCCCTGTACAACGTTGATATCTACGGCTGTCTGGTTGTCAGCTGCGGTAGAGAAGATCTGGCTCTTCTTGGTCGGGATGGTTGTGTTACGCTCAATCAGACGGGTTGCGATACCGCCCATGGTCTCGATGGACAGAGACAGCGGAGTAACATCCAGAAGAAGGATATCGCCTGCGCCTGCGTCGCCTGCCAGCTTACCACCCTGAATGGAAGCACCGATAGCTACACACTCATCCGGATTCAGAGATTTGCTGGGCTCATGGCCGGTCAGCTGTTTTACCTTATCTTGTACAGCCGGAATACGTGTGGAACCGCCTACCAGCAGTACCTTGCCAAGCTCGGAAGCTGTAATGCCTGCATCCTTCAGCGCTGCCTGAACCGGTCCTGTGGTACGCTCTACCAGATCGTGGGTCAGCTCGTCGAATTTTGCTCTTGTCAGATTCATATCGAAATGCTTCGGTCCCTCAGCGGTTGCTGTGATGAACGGAAGGTTGATATTGGTTGTGGTTGCGCTGGAAAGCTCCTTCTTCGCCTTCTCTGCGGCCTCTTTCAGTCTCTGCATAGCCATCTTGTCACCGGACAGGTCTACACCCTCGGTGCGCTTGAACTCTGCAAGCATGTAATCTACAATCTTCTTATCGAAGTCGTCGCCGCCCAGACGGTTGTCGCCTGCGGTAGCCAGAACCTCGATTACGCCGTCGCCGATCTCGATGATAGATACATCAAAGGTACCGCCGCCCAGGTCGTATACCATAATCTTCTGCTCTTTCTCATTGTCCAGGCCATATGCCAGCGCTGCTGCGGTCGGCTCGTTGATGATACGCTTTACATCCAGGCCCGCAATCTTACCTGCGTCCTTGGTTGCCTGTCTCTGCGCGTCGTTGAAGTATGCCGGTACGGTAATAACTGCCTCGGTAACCTTCTCGCCCAGATAGTTCTCTGCATCTGCTTTTAGCTTCTGCAGAATCATAGCGGAAATCTCCTGCGGAGTGTACTGCTTTCCGTCGATGTCTACCTTGTAGTTGGTACCCATCTCTCTCTTAATAGAGGAAATAGTTTTCTCGGAGTTGGTAACTGCCTGACGCTTTGCCGGCTCGCCTACCAGTCTCTCGCCTGTCTTTGTAAATGCTACGACAGACGGTGTGGTTCTTGCTCCTTCTGTATTTGCTACTACTACGGGCTTTCCGCCCTCCATAACTGCTACGCAGCTGTTTGTTGTTCCTAAGTCGATACCAATAATCTTGCTCATAATAGAGACCTCCTCAATTTATTCTGATTGTAAAATGTTAATTTCATTTATAGAACATTCGCCGTGCTACACTCGATTCCGCTTCGCTTCATCTCGTGCACGGGCTTCGCCCTATGTCATCTGCCAAAAAATTATCTGTTCATGCAAGCATGACATCTGATTTTTCGTCATCTGACGCACTGCTCATTGCCTACGTGTCAATTTGCTACCTTTACCATGCTGTGACGGATAACGGTATCCTTGTACATATAACCCTTCTGGAATTCCTCGGCTACTACATTTTCACCCAACTCCTCGTCCTCCACATGCATCACTGCGTTGTGGTAATTCGGGTCGAATTCCTCGCCCACTGCTTCAATAGGCTCAACACCCAAATCCGTCAGTGTAGTCATCAGCTGGTTGTATATCTTATCCATACCTACGATAACCGGATTTTCCTTCTGATCCTCGGGTACAGATGCAAGACCGCGTTCAAAATTGTCTACCACCGGAAGGATTTTCTCAATCACATCTCTGGCTCCCACTTCATACATATGGGACTTTTCCTTCTCGGTTCTCTTCCGGAAGTTATCGAATTCTGCCATCTGGCGCTTGACGCGATCCTCCAGCTCTTCGATCTTCTCTTCCATCTTGTCTTTTTTCTTTTTCTTCTTCAGCATCTCGGGCTCCTCTCCGGATTCTGTTTCTTCCGGTTTCTCGCCGCCGCTGCTTTCTTTTCCTTCGGAAGCTTCTTCTGCTTTTACAGTTTCTTCTTCCTTCGCTTCCTCATTCTGAAGCTCTTCTTTCTTCATTTCCTGTTCCACGGGTGTCGGCCCCTTTCTTTATTCCTTATTCTTATTATAGATTTCATCCAGCTGCTCGGTCAGGGTCTTCAGCGTCTTCAATACGTTTTCGTAATCCATCCGCTTGGGACCGATAATTCCGATGGTTCCCTGCAGGCCTTCGCCCAGCTCATAGGTGGCTGTCACCACGCTGCAGTCCTTCATGGACTGAATCGGCGTCTCCTGCCCGATGTACACCTGAATGCCCTTGTTGTCTTCATTTTCCAGCGTCTGTGTAACCAGATTGGTCAACTGCTGTTTTTCCTCAAAGGCGTTTATCAGTTCACTGGCCTTTCCGTTATCGGAAAGCTCCGGATACCGGAAGATGTTGGTCGCTCCAGAGGTATATATCTCAACCTCGTCCTCCGAGTGGATAACCTCTGCCACCGCGTCAATGACGCTTCCCACCAGCTCACTGTGAATACCCGCCTGCTCTTTCAGGTTCTGTATCATGGCCAGATTGATTTCTTCTATGGATAAGCCATTCAGCACGCTGTTCAGCAGGATATTCAGCTTCAGCACCGTTTCCTGGTCAAGTTCCTCCGTCACATCAATCACCTTGTTGCGGACGATGTTGCCTTCTATCATAATCACCGCCAGAATCTGAGTGGCTGTGACCTTGGAGAGCTGGATAAATTTCAGCTTGTTCCTGTGATAGGTGGGCGCCGATACCATGGTGGCATAATTGGTATTCGCAGCCAGGACCTTCACGACCTGCTTCAATACCTGCTCCATTTTGTCGGTCCGCTCTATCATCAGATCCTTGAGTTCCTGTACCTCGTGATTTTTCTCTTCCATGATATGGTCTACGTATAAGCGGTAGCCCTTATCAGAAGGGATTCGTCCTGCCGAGGTATGGGGCTGTACAATGTAGCCCATCTCTTCCAGGTCTGACATTTCGTTCCGTATGGTGGCGGAGCTTAGATTTAAATCTGAGTATTTGGAAATGGTTCTGGAACCTACCGGCTCGCCGGTCTCCATGTAGTTCCGGATGATGGCTTGCAGTATCTTCTGTTTTCTTTCGTCCAGCTCCATTTCATTCACCTCTTTGTTTTTACCTATTAGCACTCGGCCCTCTTGAGTGCTAACATTAAGATAGCACTACCCTTGGGGTTTGTCAAGCGGGTTTATAGTTTTTTTAGATTTATTTTCTGATTATACCGGACAGGGGATATGCGGAAGGACTATACTCCAGAATACGCAGCTTTCCCTGCTCCTCGCAGGCGGCTTATGCGCGCCCGACCGCCAAACTCGCCCTACGGGCTCAGACAGTGGCTCCATCGGGCGCTGCCTGGCCTGCTCGTCCCTACGGGAAATCAGCTATCATTCTATCGTATAGTCTTCCGCATCCCCTTGATTTTAACCTGAATTTTTGTTCCCATTGCCATACACAAAGCAGTCCTCCGCCCTTTTTTCTTCCTTTTTATATAAGTAGTCTGACACTTTATACTTTTTTTATAAATTATTTTTCAAAAACCCCTTGATCTTTCATTTTCAAAGTGGTATACATATATGCAGAAAAAGAAAAAGGCCCTGTATCAGATATCCGTATGTATATTTGATGCCGGGACTTTCTTTTTTATATAAAAAACTTAGAAAACAATTTCTTTACCTATTATAAAGAAAGGGGAGTCAGATTTATGAACATCAGCAAATTTACACAGAAATCCATTCAAGCTGTAAACGACCTGGAAAAGCTGGCTTACGAATACGGCAATCAGGAGATTGAACAGGAACATCTTCTGATGAGTCTGCTCCGGCAGGAGGACAGTCTGATCCTGAAGCTTGTCGCTAAGATAGGCATCGACCAGAACCTGTTTCTGAACGGTGTGGAACAGACCTTAAATAAAAGAGTCAAGGTTTCCGGCGGACAGCCCTATGTGGGACAGTATTTGAATAAGGTACTGATCAGCGCCGAGGATGTGGCTAAACAGATGGGCGACGAGTATGTCTCCGTAGAGCACCTGTTTCTGGCCATGTTAAATGATCCCAGTCCTTCCATGAAGGAGCTGTTCCGGGAGTACGGCATTACCAAGGATCGTTTCCTGCAGGCGCTGTCCTCTGTGCGGGGCAACCAGCGGGTGACCAGCGATAATCCGGAAGCTACCTATGATACTTTAAGCAAATATGGTTCTGACCTGGTGGAAAAAGCCCGGGATCAGAAGCTTGATCCGGTCATCGGCCGTGACGCGGAGATCCGAAATGTGATCCGTATCCTGTCCCGTAAGACCAAGAATAACCCGGTGCTCATCGGTGAACCCGGCGTCGGCAAGACCGCCGTTGTGGAGGGTCTGGCACAGCGTATCGTGCGGGGCGACGTACCGGAGGGTCTGAAGGACAAAAAGGTATTTTCCCTGGATATGGGCGCTCTGGTAGCCGGAGCCAAGTACCGCGGCGAGTTTGAGGAACGTCTGAAGGCTGTTCTGGAGGAAGTACGGAAAAGCGAGGGCAAAATTATCCTCTTTATCGACGAGCTGCACCTGATTGTAGGCGCAGGCAAGACAGACGGAGCCATGGACGCCGGCAATATGCTCAAACCCATGCTGGCCAGAGGCGAGCTCCACTGTATCGGAGCTACCACCCTGGACGAATACCGTCAGTACATTGAAAAGGATCCGGCCCTGGAGCGTCGTTTCCAGCCGGTTATGGTAGATGAGCCCACCGTAGAGGATACCATTTCCATTCTGCGTGGCTTAAAGGAGCGCTACGAGGTATTCCATGGTGTGAAGATTACCGACGCCGCCCTGGTGGCAGCCGCTACCCTCTCCAACCGTTATATCTCCGACCGTTTCCTGCCGGACAAGGCCATTGACCTGGTGGACGAGGCCTGTGCTCTGATTAAGACGGAGCTGGATTCCATGCCGACCGAGCTTGACGAGCTGCGACGTAAGATTATGCAGCTGGAGATCGAGGAGGCAGCTCTGAAAAAGGAGACCGACCACTTAAGCCAGGAGCGCCTGGAGCACTTACAGAAGGAGCTTGCGGAGTTGCGTGATCAGTTCAACAGCCAGAAGGCCCAGTGGGACAATGAGAAAAATTCCGTAGAGCGTCTGCAGAAGCTCCGTGAGGAGATTGAGGATATCAATAAGCAGATTCAGACGGCGCAGCAGAATTATGACCTGAATAAGGCCGCCGAATTACAGTACGGCAAGCTGCCTGCCCTGCAAAAGGAGCTTTCCGAGGAAGAAGAAAAGATCAGCAAAAAGGATCTGTCACTGGTTCACGAATCCGTAACGGAGGACGAAATCTCCCGTATCGTTTCCCGCTGGACCGGTATTCCGGTAGCCAAGCTGACCGAGAGCGAGCGGAATAAGACCCTGCACTTGGACGACGAGCTGCATAAGCGTGTCATCGGCCAGGACGAGGCAGTCACGCTGGTATCCGAAGCGATTATCCGTTCTAAGGCCGGTATCAAGGATCCGACCAAGCCCATCGGTTCGTTCCTGTTCCTGGGACCCACCGGTGTAGGTAAGACGGAGCTTGCCAAGGCGCTGGCAGCCAGCCTGTTCGACGATGAGTCCAACATGGTGCGGATCGATATGAGTGAGTACATGGAGAAATATTCCGTGTCCCGTCTCATCGGAGCTCCTCCCGGATATGTAGGCTACGAGGAAGGCGGTCAGCTGACTGAGGCTGTGCGGAGAAAGCCCTATTCGGTTGTCCTGTTTGACGAGATTGAAAAAGCCCATCCGGACGTATTCAATGTACTCTTACAGGTACTGGATGACGGACGTATCACTGATTCCCAGGGAAGAACCGTGGACTTCAAGAACACGATTCTGATTATGACCTCCAATATCGGCTCCTCCTATCTGCTGGACGGTATTGACGAAAACGGCAATATCAAGCCGGAGGCCCAGAATCTGGTCATGAATGACCTGCGTGCTCATTTCCGTCCGGAGTTCCTGAACCGTCTGGACGAAACCATTCTCTTTAAACCGCTGACCAAAGGCAATATCACACGAATCATCGATCTGCTGCTTAGTGAGCTGAATGAGCGTCTGGCTGACCGGGAGCTTTCCCTGGAGCTGACCGACGCCGCAAAGGCATTCATTGCCGACCACGGCTTCGATCCGGTCTACGGCGCACGTCCGCTGAAGCGTTACATGCAGAAGCACGTGGAAACCCTGGCTGCCAAGCTGATCTTAGGCGGCGAGATTTCTACAGGAGCGACCATCGTCATCGATGTGGAGGGTGACGCGCTCACCGCAAAAGTAAAAGAATGATATAACCAAAAGAGCTGAGGCAATTCCATGTCTCAGCTCTTTTTATGTCCGTTCTTCCTACCGGAATTTCAATCCCGTCAGCTTCCAGGCCACAAAACCCGTAAGACAGCCCACAATTACACCGCCCAGAACATCCGTCGGAAAATGCACGCCCAGATAAATCCGGGAAAACCCAATCAGCGTTGCCACCAGAAGCGCCGGAATCCCGATCTGTTTCGGCATTCCGATAAACATGACACTGGCCACCGCGAAGGCTGCGCCTGTATGTCCCGATGGGAAGGAATAATCCATCGGTTCCCGGGCCAGCAGAATCAAATCCTCCAGCAAGTGGTAAGGCCGCACCCGCGCGATCCAGTTTTTCAGGACCAGATTGACCAGCATAAACTCCAAAATCATGGATACTGTGGCCGCCTGCCCCACCCGCCGGTAGCGCGGCTGTAAAAGCAGCGCCAGGCAGGCCGCTATGGACAGAAAGCCCGCATTTTCCAGTGACGTAATACACCACATAATCTTATTCTGCACCGGCCCCCTGATACTGTTCTGCAAAAACATCAAAAGCCGGTACTCCCATTCAAAAAAGCTCTCCATTTTATATCTCCGTAAACGTATACCTCTGCAAAAGCCCGGAGGTATTCACATGATAGACGACAGTTCCATCTGCCAGGTCTTCCCGCTCAAAAGAGAAGTCCCGTTCCTTCTCGTGATGCTGTTTTACATATTCTTCTAGGTTCTCAATGGGAACCTCCTCTATGAACACGTCCCGCATCTGATTGTTGGCACATTCGTTGAAAATCTCGTGGACTACTTCATATTCCTTCATAACAAAACCCTCTCCTTTCTGTCCTTTGAACTCCCCATTCTAATAAGGCGGCGTAATATTCGGAATGCAGCAGGTTGCAAAAGAATACAGAGACAGAACTGCCGTCGCCGCCAGAATCACCTGAAACCATCTGCTCTTTGCCGTCTCCGGCCTGAGCGCCGCCCCATGTGCCGCAAAAATCAGCGCCGGCAGCATGTAGCGTCCCTGGGCCTGAAAATCCACAAACCAGGCATTATAAATCACCAGCGCGTAAGACACGCCGCCACAGAGATATAAAATTCCAAGCTTTACCTTGCGCTCACAGTATCCCCGTTCCAGAAGTACTGTACCGGATACCCATGCCAGGTAAATCAGATACAGGATTCCCATCAGCTTTCCATACCAGTCCGGACTTGGAAACTGCAGGCTTCCATAGGTTCCGATAAAAGAGCGGAACAGCGTCTTATGGAATCCCATCTCCGTCAGAATCTCCCGGAGTGTCACCCCTTTTCCGTACAGATTAAACGCGGAACTCTGAATAGCCGGATCGGAGGCCGGATTCAGTTCGGGAATCGCAATTTTTTCCTGCATCTCCCGAAGCACCTGCTGACGATGCACGCCATAATGAGCAAATTCCGGAATGTAGCGAATTCCAAGAAACACCAGGGCAAAACCGGCAATCCAGAGATAGCTTGCAAACCGCCGCTGCTTCTCCTCCTTTGGCGCCGTGCACCAGTCCACCACCAGCATACAGAAGGCGTAGATGGCAAACACATAGAAGTTCTGTTTGGCCATAAAAATATTGGAAAAGAGGAAGCCCAGAAGCAGAATTCTCCACCAGTCTGCCTTTTTCACGCCCCGGCTGCAGAGCTTCTGCAGCATACTGTCCGGCCTTGCCACCTGGTACAACACCAACACACCCACCGCGTAATCCATGGCGTCGGAGGTACAATAGGTATAGAGATACCAGATCTGTGGCGTCAGGAACATGACCGCCAACAGCCACCGGTTCTTTTTCAGATTGCAGAAAATCAGGTAAAAAAGACCGGCAGCCATCAGCACGCTAAACAGCCGCACCGCATGGTCGAAGGTAAAAAGCCGGGCGATCCGGGCTGCGAAAATGTAGAACAGATTCAGCTCCGTAAGGCGCGCGGTACCGAATACAGAATAGGCCGCCATTTCCAGCTCCCTGGCGTCCGGAATCTTCCAGTGGGTAATATAATACTGTACTGAATAGACAGCCTCCGATTCATCCGGATTCACCAGATCCGATCCCACAAAAGCTCCGGTCAGAATCAAAGCCAGCGCCGCAAGCCCTGCCAGGTAAAACAGGGTGTCCACAACCAGGAAAAATCGATCCTCTCTCTTTTTCCAGATTTGCCGCACATAGAATTCTGCCACAGCCCAGAGCGCCAGAAGCAGGGGAAGCAGATAAAAGACTCCCGTGCGGGCATAGCGCCCTGCAATCTCCCGGTAAAAGCTCTGAAAAGCCTCTGTGGTCAGAAGCTGGGAATCCTCTCCGGTAATATAAAGACCCAGAGATCCCGTATCCGTTTCGTACATCTCCACCTGTTCATTGGGGGTAAACGAAGCGAAAAGCGCTTCCCCTGACAGCTCTCCCGCATAAAATCCATTGATAAAAAACGCGATATTCTTAATCCGGATCTCATCGTCCAGGTTGTAATCGATGGGATCCAGCCGCTTCAGGGTCTTCCCGTCCCGCCACCGGATATCCCAGAAGAAGAACCGGGCCTCTCCGGGCTTTTTGTAGGCATTCTTTACGCTGTCCAGCCCCAGATTTTCCGTGGGGGAGGCAAAGAGCTTACAGTGATTGCCCGCCGAATAGTCCTCCTTTTCGAAATCCACGCGTACTTCCGTCAGCACCATGGGCGGATAGAGCAGAAATCCGGCCAGCACCAGAAGCAGCGCCAATGGCTTCCACCATCTTTTCAGCCACATTTTCATAAAACTGTACTCCTTTTACTGTGCCGTATCGTCTAACTGGCGTTTCAGATAGAGGCCTACCACACTGGAAAAATTCATAATATTGCGGATATAGGCGAAATCCTTGCCGAAAATCCGCCGCTCCGCCTGGAGATCCTGCTCTTCCCCGGCAAAGACGCCCAGCACGGAGATTCCCTCCGCCCTTACTTTTCGCACTTCAAAGCTTGTATCGCGCACTGCGTAATCTCCCGCATAGGGCATGGGATTCTTACTGTTTGGACGGTTCACAATGATGTCGTTGGGCCGCCCGTCGCTTAAGACAATCAGAACCTTATTCTCCTCTGGCCGATCCCGAAGGCTCGCCGCTGCCGCCCGGATAGCCAGACCATCCCGGTTATTCGAAGAGGCGTGGAACTCGAAGATCCGCTTATTGGCCTCCTTCGGATCGTCGTAGTCCCGGTAGCGCTGCATGACCGTATAGTCCCAGAAAGTACAGAAGCCCATGACTCGATGGGGAATCTGCACATTACTTAAGGCCTCGCTGATGATGTAGCCCTGCAGGGCCACCAGACTCTGGCGACTCCTTTGGGAACCGCTGGCATCGATGAGCACATGCACCACAAACTCTGAACTGTCCTTCTTCAGCACCCGTTCAAAAAGTTTCTTATCACGGCTGCGGCCCAGTTTCCAGAGCTGCTTTGGCAGAATATTGCCATACTCGCTCCGCACGGTCTCCCGCTCACTCCGGGCCACCAGGGCACGGCGCAGGGTGTCTGTCAGGATCTCGATATTCCGCTTCGCCACCCGGCTATGGTGGCCGTAGACCCGGAGATTCTCGCTCTTCGACCGTCTGGCGTACTCGGACTGATAGTTTCGCTTCACCATATTGGAAAGAATCCCATCGGTGAAATACAGGCTGCAGTCCGCGTGGGCGCCCCGGCAGAGACTGCGGTTGATGCGCTTCTGCTCGCCCTCATTCAGGTAGGAACGGCCATAATTCAGTTCGATGTAGGAATACATCTTCGCTGCAGCCTCCGCGTCCACCAGCACCCGCTTCATACGGCTTTCCCGCTTTTCCTCCTGCTCTGTAGACGCTTCCCCGGTCTGGGTTACCGCCTGATTCACCTGGTTCAGTACCTGGGTCAGCTCTTCTTCCTTCGCTTCCTCCTCCAGATAATCCTTCCAGCTGAATTCCTTTAGCTCCTCCATGGTCACAGCCAGCACCTTCGCCAGGTCTCCATGATTTTTTTCAAAATAAGGATCCATTAACCAGTTGTAAAGCTTATCGGTCACCCGGATAATCTCCATGGTATCATAGGTATCCTCAAGCTCTGCCAGAAGATCCAGCACCTGCCGCATCCGGGCCTGCTCATGGCTCACCGATCCCCGGACCGCCTGCTGCATCATGCAGATCTTAATCTGTCCCAGATAATAGGAGGCCAGTCTGGTAAAATCGTATTCCAGCAGATCAGAAAAGGCCTTCTTCCGGATCTCCTGCACGCCCTTACGTTCCGCGCTGATTTTTCTGTACACCGCGCTGTCCACCGCAAGCTGGGCCACATTGGTCAGCGCCTGCTCGTCCGCTCCGTAATACAGCTTCTTCACCAGATACAGGCCGAAGGCATTCCGGTCAAAATACCGGGAAAAGGCACCCTGCTTCACCGCATCGTAGAGGGATACCCAAGGCGACCGGGAGAACGACACCGTATCCAGCTTGATATTCTCGCCGTAATTGCCGCTGACCGTCCAGTACAGGTTCCGGATTCGATTATCTATCTCGTATTGATTTTCGTCAAAATAGTCCTCATTCAGAGTTTCCTGTTCCTTCATGCTGCCTCACTTAAAATAATTCGCTGCCGGTCCATTCCTCCGGAATCCGGGTCATAACGATATCGCCGACAATCTCCTTCTCAAAGATATCGAAGCTCTTATTGGTAATTCCCATGGTAACGGCCGCTCTGGGGGTAAGTCCGCAGCGTACCGTCTTCATGGCTCCGATCATACCGCGCAGATCCAGCGGCTTTGTGGATATCTCACTGTTCTGGGCCTTGGTCTGCAGATCAAGGAAGAGTCCGGCAAAGGCCCGGATTCCTTCTTCCTTTGCGTCCGGGAAATTGGCCCGCAGAATCAGAAGCAGGGTTTCCTCGGTCAGAGCCGGCATATCGATCACCAGAAACCGAGACACCAGCGCCTCATTCAGCTCCCTGGTTCCCGCGTAGCCGTAGTTCATGGTTCCGATAAAACGGGTGGCCGGATGGAGCTCGATCTTGTCGTAACCCGGCACGTCGATGAGACGGCGGTAATCCAGAGTCGCGTGAAGCACGGAAACCGCGTCATTTTTCGCCATATTGATCTCGTCGAAGACGCCGAAGCCTCCATTTTCCGCACACTGGTATACGGGGCCCTTGCGCAGACGCACCTCATTGTCCACGAAGGTGTCCGTTCCAATGAGGGAACTGCTGTCGGTGTTCACATTAAAGGAGATATTATAGGAGGGGCGGCCGAAGATCCAGGCCAAATTTTCCGCCAGGATATTCTTTCCCGTGGCCTTGGAACCGGAAAGCAGCACATTTTCCCCCTGAAGGAGGGCGGCGATGGCCATCTCCAGAATCTCTTTTCCATAGAAGGGCACCGGTGGCTTCACCACACGGTTTTTCACTGCCTCAGCCACCGGATATTGGGTCCGGAATTTCTCTACTTCCTGAATCAGCAACGGATTCACCTGCTGTTCTTCCAAATATTGTAATTCTTTCATATTGTCTTCCTTCTCTGATTTATCGGATGGATTTTATATAGGGAATCAGCTCATCGTAATGGCGTATGATCTGATAGGATTCCGGCCCAATCTTCGCGTCCTCCGGCAGAGGCTTCTCCTTGGCCCGGTACCAGACGCCGTGCATCCCGGCCAGCACAGAGCCCTCCACATCTTTCCTGAAATTGTCGCCCATGAATACGATCTCGTCGGGTCTGCATCCAGCCTTCTCAATGCACAGGGCCATAAAATCCGGATGAGGCTTCTCATGGCCCGCCTCCTGGCTGGTCACCATATGATTGATATAGGGGCCGAATCCAAATTTTCCCAGCTTTTCATACTGCATCCGGAAGGTCATATCGCTGCCGATGCCCACGCGTACTCCCATTTCCCGCAGGCTCCGCACCGCCTCAATGCTGCCCGGCTCCGGCTCGCTCACCGCATGAAGCGTATCCCAGTATGCATGATACAGCTTCGTCACATGGGGAAACAGAGGTTTTCCCCAATGCTCCAGCATATTCTGAATCCGGATGCTGCGGCTGTGGATGGTCGCGTCATCCGTACCCAGGCGCTTTTTGATATCCGCGTGCTGCCTCCGGTATTCCCGCTCAAATTCCTCGCCGGAGACTCCCAGCTCCTGCTCCGCGTATTCCTGCATCTGCCGGACTCCCGCCGCGTGCCCTTTTTCGTAATCATAGAGGGTGTCGTCTATATCGAAAATCACTTCTTTAATCATGGTTTCTCTCCTTTTCTCTCTTTGTCTCAAAGCTGCCAGATCTGGGGAACTCCCGCTGCAAAGGAATACAGGCCCAGAAGCGCTGTCATACAGAGCAGCTGGTTGTACCATCGGGTCTTCGTAAGTTTCCCATCCAGGGAAATGCCGTGAGCCATAAAAATCAGCACCGGAAACAGGTAGCGGCCCTGGGGCTGAAAGTCCACACAATAGGCGTTATAAAAGACCAGCAGCAGCGATACCGCCGCCGTCCCGTGGAGCAGCAGCCATTTCCATATTCCGGCCTTTCCGCCGTTCTTCCGGACTGCATACCCTGTCATCAGATATAATACCACATAAAGGCCTCCCATGACCAGATAATATCGTCCCGGCGTCTGAATTTTCATGCCGCCGTAAAGGCCTGTGAAGGAGCGGAACAGGCTGCCGAAGAGCCCGTAATTCATCAGGAAGTCCCGGAAGGACACGCCCTGCTCCCGCATATGGAAATACCAGTTCCAGCCGCTCTTATCCATCAGCGGATTCAGCTCATGGATAGCCCGCTGTCCCCGCATTTCCAGAATGATCCTGCTTTTCTCCAGGCCGTAATGCCAGAAGTCAAAGCCCAGCCGCGCCGCAGGCAGAAGTGCTGTGAACAGCAGGATAAGACAATATTTTCCAAACAGGCCTTTCCGCTCTGCTTTCTCTGCCTGCGCCAGCGGAATCAGCAGCATGAAAAATGCGTAAATCAGGATCACGTAATAATTGGCCTTGGCCGTCAGAATGTGCCCGAACAGGAGACCCACAAGCAGATAACGCCAGAGCTCCTTTGGGGAAAACTTACGCCGGAGCATACCGTGCAGCATGCTGTCCGGCTTCGTCAGCTGATACAGTACCAACACCGCCATCAGGTAATCCAGGGCGTCGGAAGTGCCATAGGAAAAGAGATACCAGACCTGGGGCGTCAGAAAGACCACCGCCGTCAGATACCGGTTTTTCCGCAGATTCCAGATCACCAGGCCAAACAGCAGGAAGCCTAAGGAAAGGCCGAACAGCCGCTCCTCATGGGGCAGGTTCACCAGACAGGCCAGCTTTCCCGCGTAGAGATAGTAGGGTGTCTTCTCCGACAGCCGGGTGGTGCCGTAGGTTCCGATGGTGGCGGACACATCCCCGTCCCGCACGTCCGGCGGCACATTGTGCTCCTCGTAGTAGCGCACCGCGTCCCGGCTCTCCCACTCGTCCGGGTTCAGCCTGTGATCGCCGTAGAAGGCGGTCAGTGTCATCAGTATCAGCGTGCAGGCAGCCACCAGAATCAGACACATGTCCGCCCGATCCATCCAGCGGTTTTCCGGCGGTGTTTTCCTGATTTTTCCATAAATCAGGCTCAGCCCGTAAAATATCGCACCGGCCATCCCCAGAAACAGGACGCCCAGGCGCGCGCTCTGCCGCGCCGTGCGAACGTACCGCCCGCGAAATTCCGCTGTAGGAAACAGCTGGGAATCCCCGCCGGTGATGGTAAGCGTCAGTACCTTCGGGCTGCTGTCCGCCACCTCCACCTGGTCATTTAAGGTAAAATAAGTCAGAATCTCTTCCCCGGTCAGGGTGAAGCTTTTGACGCCGTTACAGGTGATCGTGATACTCCGGATGCCGAGCGGTTCCTCATACTCCGTGTCGATGGGATCGAGCCTTCGGATATAACTGTCCTTCCGGTAAATGGGGTCAAAGAAGTAGATCCGGCTCTGCCCCGTCTTCCCGTAGGTGGTACGCAATCCACTGAAGGGAATGGTCGTATCGCTCCGGGAGGTCAGCACCTTCAGCTGCTCCGCCCTCTCGTAACCGCTGTCCGCGAAATCCACCCGCACTGCGGTCAGCACCGTCGGCGGAACAAGCAGCAATCCCACCCAAAGCACCAACAGTACGGTAAGCACCGTATGCTTTTTAATCCAGCAAAAACTCTGATAACACATAATTACTGATATCGATCCCCCTGTCTGTCAGACGGATACGGTCCCCTGCCCGTTCCAGCAGGCCCTCTTCCGTCAGAAGCTTTATCTTTGGTCCGTAAGTATTCCGAATCGTATCGGTCAGAACCACGCCCCGCATTTCCCGAAGCCCCAGGAACATGGTTTCCTCCAGGGCGTCCCCGGCGCTTAAGGGCTCCACGCTCTCGTAGGCGTAATGCCCCTTCAGATACTCCTGTAAATCGGTGCTGTTTTGATAGCGCACCCCGTTCAAAAGCGACGCCGCGCCGATGCCGAAGCCCTTGTAATCCACCCGCTCCCAGTAGGAGCAGTTGTGGCGGCACTCGTACCCGGGCCTGGCGTAGTTGGAGATCTCATAACGCTCATAGCCCTTTTCATGCAGAAATGCTTTCGTGTCCTCATACATGATCCGATCCAGCTCCTCGCCCGGAAGCTCCTTCTCCTCAGGTCCATCCTCCCGGTACTTCTCATAAAAGGGCGTCCCCTCCTCGATAATCAGGCTGTAAGCGGAAATGTGCTCCGGATCGAGGGCTGTGACCTTCTCTAAGGTGGACAGCCAGCCCTCTCTTGTCTGTCCGGGCAGGGCGGACATCAGATCGATGTTCACATTTCGAAACCCGATTTTCCGCACCAGCTCGTAATTTTCCAGAAACTGCTCCCAGGTGTGGATCCGGCCCAGGGTTTTCAGCTCCCGGTTGTCCGCCGACTGGAGGCCGATGCTCAGACGGTTGATCCCTGCCCGCTTATAAATTTCCAGTTTTTCCCTGTTTAAGGTTCCCGGATTGCATTCCACCGTGATTTCCGCATCGGAACGCAAAAGAAGCCGCCGGGAAACCTCGTCAAGGATTCCTGCCAGCTCTTTTCCTGCCAGGAGGGAAGGCGTACCGCCTCCGAAAAAGACGGTCGCTCCCTCGTAAATCTCATCCAGTTCTCCGGCTGACCGGATTTCTTCCCGCAGGGCGCGCACATATGCCGATCGGGTCGCCTCGCCCGCCGGAGCGGAGAGGAAATCGCAGTAGGCGCATTTACGCACGCAGAAGGGGATATGAATATAGATACCAAGCTTTTTCTTCATTCCGACAATCCTATTTATCGTCCAGCTTCAGCACGCTCATGAAGGCCTTCTGGGGAATCTCCACATTGCCCACCTGGCGCATCCGCTTCTTTCCTTCCTTCTGCTTCTCCAGAAGCTTCTTCTTTCGGCTGATATCGCCGCCGTAGCACTTGGCCAGCACGTCTTTCCGCATGGCCCGGACAGTCTCCCGGGCGATGACTTTGCCGCCTACCGCCGCCTGAATGGGAATCTCAAAGAGGTGCCGCGGGATCTCGTCCTTCAGCTTCTCGCACATCTTGCGGCCCCGCTCGTAGGCGGTGCTGCTGTGGACGATAAAGGACAGGGCGTCCACCTCTTCCTTATTGATCAGAATATCCAGCTTCACCAGATCCGCCTGCACGTAGCCCTTCATCTCATAATCAAAGGACGCGTAGCCTCTGGAGCGGGATTTCAGGGCATCGAAGAAGTCGTAGATAATCTCGTTCAGCGGAAGCTCGTATTTCAGAAGGGCGCGGGTCTCCTCCATGTATTCCATGCCCAGGTAGACGCCTCGGCGCTCCTGACAAAGCTCCATAATGGAGCCGATGAATTCGGTGGTCACCATGATCTCTGCGCTGACGAAGGGCTCCTCCATATGCTCGATTTCCGACGGATCAGGCAGGTTGGACGGGTTCGTCAGATCGATGACTTCTCCGTTGGTCTTATACACTTTATAAATAACACCCGGGGCCGTAGTCACCAAATCGAGGTTGTATTCCCGCTCCAGGCGCTCCTGGATGATTTCCAGATGAAGAAGTCCCAGGAAACCACAGCGGAAACCGAAGCCCAGCGCGATAGAAGTCTCCGGTTCGAACTGGAGGGAAGCGTCGTTTAACTGCAGCTTCTCCAGAGCGTCCCTGAGATCCGGGTACTTGGCCCCGTCCGCCGGATAGAGACCGCAGTACACCATAGGCAATACCTTCTTGTAGCCCGGCAGCGGCGCGTCGCAGGGATTGTCCCGGTCGGTAATGGTATCGCCCACCCGGGTGTCGCGCACATTCTTGATGCTGGCGGTGATGTAGCCTACCATGCCCGCGGACAGCTCGTCGCAGGGGATAAACTGGCCCGCGCCAAAGTAGCCCACCTCCACCACTTCTTCCTCGGCTCCGGTGGCCATCATCTGAATGATGGTTCCCTTTTTCACCGTACCCTCTTTGATGCGGCAGAAAATGATAACGCCCTTATAGGAATCATAGACAGAATCGAAAATCAGCGCTTTTAAAGGCGCTTTCGGATCGCCGGTCGGTGCCGGGATCTTGTGCACGATAGCCTCCAGCACCTGTTCCACGTTGAGGCCGGTCTTGGCAGATATCTGGGGCGCGTCCTGGGCCTCCAGGCCGATGACGTCCTCGATCTCGTCGATGACACGCTGGGGCTCGGCGCTGGGCAAGTCAATCTTATTGATGACCGGAATCACATCCAGATCGTGGTCCAGGGCCAGGTATACATTTGCCAGAGTCTGGGCCTCAATGCCCTGTGCCGCGTCCACCACCAGCACCGCGCCGTCGCAGGCCGCCAGGCTTCGGGACACCTCATAGTTAAAGTCCACATGGCCCGGGGTATCGATCAGGTTGAAAATATATTCTTCGCCGTCCTCTGCCTTATACACGGTCCGGACGGTCTGGGCCTTGATGGTAATGCCGCGCTCCCGCTCCAGATCCATATTGTCCAGTACCTGAGCCTGCATCTCCCGGCTGGTCAGAAGGCCGGTCATCTCAATGATGCGGTCTGCCAGGGTGGATTTGCCGTGGTCGATATGAGCAATGATACAGAAGTTGCGGATTTTGCTCTGGTCAAATGTTGTCATTCAAAAATTCCTCCGTTTGCTTTGGTTAGTTTTCTCTAATTCATAAAACGCCAAAAAGCGGGTGCGCTTTTTGCGCCCGCTTTCCGGTCTATTATCAGCATACCCTATTTACATAAGGGCTTCATGCTGTTTAAGCTTATCACAAGTGTGGATGTATTGTGAAGCAATGCGGAGGTGGTCGGCTGCAGGATTCCGGCTACGCCCAGGGCAATGAGGCCGGTGTTGAAGCCTACGATGGTGCGGTAATTCTTATGAATCCGCTTCATCAGGCCGTTGCCGATGTGCTTTAAGGCTACTAACTGCCACAGATCCTCTGCGCCTACGGTCACATCCGCGATTTCCCGGGCGATCTCCGCGCCGTCGCTGATGGCGATGCCGACGTCTGCCGCAGACAGTGCCGGGGAATCGTTAATGCCGTCGCCGATCATCATGACTCTGCGGCCCTTTGCCTTCTCTTCCTCTACAAAACGCGCCTTGTCCTCCGGCAGAACCTCTGCGAAGAACTCGTCCACGCCTACCTTAGCCGCTACGGCTTTGGCGGTTCGCTCGCTGTCTCCGGTCATCATGACCACCTTAGAGATACCTGCGTCCTTCAGGGCCTGAATCACAGCCGGAGCCTCGGGACGAATGGGATCCTCGATACAGATGACAGCTGCCAGAACGCCCTCCACTGCCAGATAGAGGTGGGAATACTCTGCCGGAAGCGCTTCAAACTTCGCTTCGGTTCCGGCCGGAAGAACACATTTCTCATCGTCAAATACGAAATGATAGCTTCCGATGATCGCCTTCTTGCCTTCTACGGTGGTAGAAATGCCGTGCGCCACAATATATTCTACTTTGGAATGCTTTTCCTCATGGTTCAGGTTGCGGGCCCTGGCGGCGTCCACAACTGCCTTTGCCATGGAATGGGGGAAGTGCTCCTCCAGGCAGGCAGCCAGACGAAGAAGCTCGTCCGGGCTCTCGCCGTTAAAGGGAACTACCTCTGCCACAGTCGGGCAGGCCCTGGTCAATGTACCGGTCTTATCAAAGACGATGGTATCCGCCTCGGCCACAGCCTCTAGGTACTTGCCGCCCTTTACCGTCACATGCTCTGCGCCCGCCTCGCGGATGGCAGACAGTACGGAAATCGGGATCGCAAGCTTCAGGGCACAAGAGAAATCTACCATCAGCACAGCCAGGGTTTTGGTCACATTCCGGGTAAAGAGCCAGGTAGCCGCAGCGCCCGCCAGGGTGTAGGGAACCAGCTTATCGGCCAGATGCTCCGCCTTGCCCTCCACGGATGATTTCAGCTTCTCGGACTCCTCGATCATGGCCGCGATGCGGTCATACTTGCTTGCGCCATTGCCCACCTTCACACGGATGGTCAGCTCGCCTTCCTCCAGAACGGTTCCGGCGTAGACCGACGCTCCCGGCGCCTTGGCCACAGGAACAGATTCACCGGTCAGGGAGGACTGATTTACCATACCCTCGCCTGCTTCCACCGTTCCATCAAATGGTACCACATTTCCCATATGGATGACAACCAGATCTTTTTCCTGAATGGAAGAAGAATCCACCAGAACCTCCTGGCCGTCGCTTAGGAGCCATACCTTTTCGATGTTCAGGGACATGCTGCGGGCCAGATCGCCGACGGACTTCTTATGGGTCCACTCTTCCAGGAGCTCGCCGATGCCAAGCAGGAACATGACGGAGCCTGCAGTGTCGAAGTCGCCCCGCAATACAGACACGCCGATGGCGGTGGCATCCAGTACCGGAACCTCCATCTTTCCTTTGGCCAGGGTCTTCGCGCCCTTCCACATATATTTCCATGATTTTACAAACGCAATGCCGGCGCGAATCGGGTAGGGAAGAAACATCTTGCTTCCCGCACGCAGGATTACGCTGTTCACCAGCTTTTCCCAGTACTCCTCATTCAAGGCTCTGCCAGAGCTCTGGAATACCGCCTGCGGTACGTTCACGTTCTCATAATGGAAGTTCCGAAGGAGTGTGAGCACCTGCTCCCGCTCTCCCGTATAACAGATCACGATGCCCAGAGTGTTTCTCTGTATCTTCGCGGAAATTACACATTCCTGCGTATCCAGATAATACTGCAGGGTATCCGCTTCCTCGATGGACATGCGCCGTACACAGGCCTGGACACGGATTCTGCCTCTGATTTCATGCTTGATGATGAACTTCATGGATTTACGCCTCTGTCTCCTCTGTGGTCTCTGCAGCTTTCTCTGCCTCAGCGTCTGCTACGACTGCTGCCTCTGCGGCTGCCTCGCGCTCCTCGTTGATCTGCTTTGCGCCGGCGTAGATATCCTCTGCGTTCTCCTGGATCACTGCTACGGTCTTCATTACGCAGCTCTTCGCGCGAAGTACGGCTGCAGTGCAGCTTGTATATACATTCTTTGCGTCATCGCTTGACAGTGCCTTGATACCTGCGGTGCCAAACAGCACACCTGCAGCGAAAATTCCACCCTTTTTCCAGTCAATGTCTTTAAAATTCAGCATATTCATTTCCTCCTCTTGTCTGTATGCATATTTGATTTAACCGTATCGGTCTTACGCGTCCGCAATGATTTTTTATCATATTTTGGGGACAGGATTATTATAGCATGCTCTTTTTCAAAGGCAAGACAAACCGTTCTTATTGATAATTTTTGTCGATTTAACTCCAAAAAAGTCGTTGACATTTCAGTTAGTTTATGCTATTTAGGATTATCTAACACCTGGTAAAGCACCTCTGCCAAAGGCTCCATGGCGTTCATCATTTCCTCCAGGGTATTGGTCTGGGCTCCGGCTTCTACCAGGAGAGACTTGGGGCGCAGATGCAGATTGTAACGGAGGCTTTTCAGGTAGATTTTGCGGCTGACGCCCGGGTAGTAGGCTTCACAGGCCAGTTTTAGCTGCAGGGACAGGGCCAGATTCTCCCCGATGTACGGATTTTCCAGATAAGAAATGGGACCATTCCGCTTGCTGTAGCTTAAGCCGTTGAAGAACATGAACTGGGCTGTGGGCTTTCCGTCCACCTCGGTCACCAGATGGGTACCCTCGTTCACGCCGTCCCGGTGGAGGTCGATCAGCACCTCAAGGGAAGGATTTTCCGCCAGAATCTGTTTCACATCCTCGGCCGCCAGGGAATACGCCCGGTTCCGGTCCAGTTCGCCGTCGATGTAGTCATAGACCTTCGTATTATGTATTACGTTATAGCCGTAGCGCTCTGTGAGAAGCTCGGCCAGACGGTCGCCCACGCCCACGATGGTGGTGCCCGCGTCTCCCTCCACTGAGTCCACGAAGCCCTCCTGAGAATGGGTATGGTAAAGTAGAATCTGGGGCGCGCTGCTATCCTGCCCCAGGGCCATGTCCATGGACAGGAGACGGTCAGCGTTCAGAAGGTCGCTGCTGATATCCGTGTTGCTTTCTATTATATAGAAGTTATTTTTCAGGAAATCAAAATCCGAGAGCTCTTCGGCGGTGTAGATGTGTCCCGTGGCAGATGGTTCCGACGGGCCTGCTGCCGTATCGTCCGTCTGCTCCTCCGGAGCGTCCGTATCCATATCGGAGGCTGCGTTCTGGGCCTGCCGGTTCTCTTCCTCCACCTGCTCGGCCAGATCAAAAGCCTCACCGGTCTCCTGGTTGATCTCATTTTCATCGTGGACGCCGCCCTGAATCAGAATTTCGTAGGCGGCTGTACTCTCAATCTCGGTGGTGTAGAGCCGCTGTCCCGCCAGAAAGGAGTAGAGTGGAAATACGCCCACAGCCTGCTCCAGCAGCCATTCGCCCGGGCTGTCCGCCCGCTGCCCCCGATCTCCGGCGGCGTAGACCAGGCCCGGATAGAGGGTCTGGAGCGCCGCCCGTCTCAGATCTGCTTCCATCTCCTGAAGCAAGACTTCCCGCACATAGGCGGCCTTTTTCAGAGGCCGCAGTTTCACGCCGCTCCCCAGGATATAGAGTCCCATGGTGAGGATGAGAAGCCAGACTACCCCGTTTGCGGCTTTTTCGATTTTCCATTTCCCAAATCCCGGTTTTCGAATTCCGATTCTCCCGCGCTTCATAAGCTCACCTCATTCCTTCTACTATATGAAGCGCAGGACGGGCATATGTCAGGACAGGGCCAGATTCAGGGCCTCGGAAATGGTGAAGCTTAAGCGGCGGATCATCTCGTCCACATTCTTCGGGGTCACGAACATGCCGTTCAGTCCCGGCGGCACACTGCTTCGGTCGCCGGTGGCGTCGTAGACAATGGTGGCCGCATCTACTACGGTAGGCACGCCGATGGCCAGCACCGGGATGCCGATGGTCTCCCTCGTCAGGCTGTTCCGATGATTGCCCACGCCGGAGCCCGGCTGGATGCCTGCGTCGGAGATCTGGATGGTCCGGTTCAGGCGCTTACTGCTGCGGGCCGCCAGGGCGTCGATGACCACCACCTGATCGGGTTTTGTCTCAGCCACGATGCCCCGCACTATCTCCAGGGTCTCCATGCCGGTCTGGGCCATGACCCCGGGAACGATAGTGCTGACTAACTGTACCTTCTCCCGGGCAAATGCTGCCTTCCCATACTCTCGTACCACATGGCGGGTGACGCGAAGATGATTCACCGCCTCCGGCCCCAGGGCGTCCGGCGTTACTTCCCGGTTCCCTAAGCCCACCACCAATACCGATTTTTCATTTTTCACATCCAAAAGCTTCTTCAGGTATCCGGCCAGCTTCTCCGAGACCTCCCGGTGATAATCCTCGTCCGGCTCCGACATCCGGGGCGCTTCCAGGGTAATGTAGGTGCCGATGGGCTTTCCCATGGCCTTCGCTCCGTTTTCCGTCCGGATTCGAACCACCGTCACCCGGATATCCCGCTGCTCGTCGTAGGCCTCCTCCACCTCCACGCCTCGGATTTCCACATCTTCTTCGAACCGCTCCCTGGCCTCCAGCGCCAGATCCGTCCGCACCTGAAATTCTGTCATAGCTGTCCCTCCTGTTTTCACCCCTGTGACAAGATTCTTTTTTATTTTTCGCATTTTTTTGAGAAATATGTATTGACATAACGCTATTCCTGTCCTAAAATATATGAGTATGTTTTGTAAAGACGTCCGTGTCCGGCTTTTACGGAACATGTAAAAATAAGCTTATTTTAAAACATGGTTTGGAGGTGTACGGATTGGCTAACATTAAATCTGCAAAGAAGAGAATTCAGGTTGCCGAGACTAGAACAGCAAGAAATAAGGCTATCAAGTCTGAGGTTAAGACCGCAATCAAGAAAGTAGACGCTGCAGTTGCCGCAAAGGATGTTGAGACTGCAAAGGCTTGCTTAAAGGCTGCTATCGCTACCATGAGCAAGGCTACTTCCAAGGGAGTTTACCACAAGAACACAACTTCCCGCAAGATTTCCCGTCTGACCAAGGCTGTAAACAGCATCGCGTAATTGAGATAGACGAATCTTAAAAAAATGTGCCAATGGCACATTCTCGCGCCGAGGCGCGGTTGCTTCAGCAACCATCTACCACTGCGCCGAGTACGCATCTTTGCAAGCTCTGCTTGCTTTTATGGAATAGGGAATTCTATCGGAATTTCCTATTCCATAAAAAGAGACCCATTCCGTCATTTGGGTCTCTTTTTTTATATTATCGCACTGCGGCGAAGTGGTTCTATACGCCGCAGGCAGAGAATCCTGCTTAGCGGGATTCTTTCCTGTATTTTTATGGAAATGAGGTGTCGCGTATGAAAATGCTGGCAGAAGATATCAAAAATGGTAATTTTAAGACGGCCTACCTGCTCTGCGGGGAAGAGGCTTATCTGCGCAACCAGTATAAGAACCGACTGGCCCGGGCTCTCTGTGACCCGTCCGATACCATGAATTTTTCCCGCTTCGAGGGAAAGAATATTGTCCCGGCGGAGATTATCAGTCTGGCGGACACCCTGCCCTTTTTCGCCGACCGGCGGCTGATTCTCATCGAGGACAGCGGCTTTTTCAAGAATAAATGCGACGAGCTGGCCGACTATCTGCCGAAAATGCCCGACACCACCTGCATCCTTTTTGTGGAAACCGAGGTAGACAAGCGAAACCGCCTCTACAAGGCCATCCAGAAGCAGGGCCGGATCACTGAATTCCAGACCCAGGATGAGCGCACGCTGATGAAATGGATTCTCGGTACCTTAAAAAAAGAAAACCGTAAAATTACGGAGGCCACCCTGCAGCTCTTTCTGGAGCACACCGGCACCGATATGGAGAACATCGCCATGGAGCTGGAAAAGCTGCTTTCCTATACGGAAGGCCGGGATGTCATCACTACCCAGGATGTGAACGAGATCTGCACGGTGCAGACCACAGGCCAGATCTTCGAAATGATCCGGGCGCTGGCCGAGAAGAATCAGAAGAAGGCGCTGAATCTCTACTACGATCTGCTCTCCCTAAAGGAGCCGCCCATGCGCATCCTCTTTCTCATCGCCCGCCAGTTCCATCAGCTTCTGCTGGTCAAGAGCCTGGCCGCCAAGGGCTATGACCGGGCCGCCATTGCGTCCCGGGCGAAGATCGCGCCCTTTGTGGCCGGAAGATGTATGGCTCAGGCCAAAAGCTTTACCACCGAGCAGTTGAAGACTGCCGTGCAGGACTGCGTGCAGGCGGAGGAGGATGTGAAGACCGGTAAGATCGCGGATACGCTCAGTGTGGAATTACTGATTCTGAAATATAGTAAGTAATATTTTTCGAAAAGCATGCACTTGGAAGTTTTTTCCATTGCTTTCTACAATTATGGCACCGCACTCCGTTGTCTGCAAAATTTTACTCCCCGCCGCTTCCAGTCGTTCCAGGGCCTCTTTGTGGGGATGCCCATATGAGTTATCCTTCCCGCAGGAAATCAGGGTCAGGCGCGGCTTCACTTTCCCCAGCCATGCTTCACTGCTGGATGTCTTCGACCCGTGGTGCCCGGCCTTCAGAATTGTGAAGCCGTCCGGTGGCCATACCTTTTCACTATTTTTCTGCTCCCGCTCCAGGATCTCCTGCTCTCCCGCCTCCTCCAGATCTCCGGTCAAAAGAACCGAAAAATCCCCGTAGCTCAGAGCCAGCACCACCGAAGCCACATTCACATCTGTGTAACCTGTTCCAGCATCCGGATGCAGACAGATAAGCCTTGCGCTGTCATCCTGCAGGACTGCCCCACGCTCAATCCGCCCAACGGCAATCCCATTTTCCCGGGCCTTTTCCACCAGCCTCTGACCTTTATCCTCCTCCAGGGAGCGCCCGGACAGCAGGAGCGTGCCGATGCGAAGCCCGCCCGGCTCCCCTGCCGCCTCGATCAGCTCCTTAATCCCGGAAATGTGGTCTTCATCCGTATGGGTCACCACTACATAGTCCAGTTCTCCTACCCCTTCCGTCTTCAGAAAGGGCAGAATCCGATAGGTTCCCACCTTCGTCACACTGGTGCTGCCGCCGTCAATCAGAATCGTCGTTCCGGCCGCGGTCCGCAGGTAGATTCCGTCACCCTGCCCCACGTCCAGCATCACCAGCCGCAGGCCGGAATGCAGACGCAGTGTCAGAAAAACCACCAGCATCGCCAGCCCCACCGCGCTCCCCGTCTGTCGGAGTCTTCGGTGGGGCTCTGCTTTCTGTGCTTCCTCCTCCCGGAGATCCGGATCCCCGATTCGTCCCAGCCGCCGTTTCTTCTGCTCCCCGATCCGATACCTGCAGATTAAAAAGCCTGCCAGCCCTATGTAATACGCCGCCATCTGCCACATCCTGGGCTGTCCGCAGGTGAACACCGCCCCCGGCAGCCCCAGAGAAAAGCTCCCCAGCCGCTCATAAAGCTCCAAAATCACGGTACAGAGAAATACCGGCGCCTGCGCCGCTCCCACAGACAGGAAACTGACGGCCAGCGCCAGAATTCCCGCGAACATCACCACCGTCATCAGTGGTATTACCACCAGATTCAGCAGGATCCCGTAGAGCGGAATTTCATTGTAAAAATATTCCAGTACGGGCAAGGTCATCATCTGAATCGACAGGCTCAGAAGCAACGGCTCCACTCGTTTCGCCAGATTTCGTTTCTTCGGCAAAAACAGCATTTTCAACACCGGAAAAATCAGTCCGATGCCCAGAACCGCCCCAAAGGACAGCAGGAATGAAGCGCTCCGCACATACAACGGCTGCCGGATCAGCAGCAGAATCGCCCCGAAAGCCAGAGCCGTCAACATATCATAGCTCTTCCCCAGCATCTCCCCCGCCATCAGGAGTATAAACATCACCACCGCCCGGCAGGTGGAGGTCCCCATCCCGGTCAGGCCGCCGTAAAGCAGCACCGCCAGGAGGGCCGCCGTTCCCGAAAGTCGTAAGGAACCGCCGATTTTCCGTAAAAAACGGTAGAGGCTCATGCCGAACACGGACACATGGAGCCCCGAGATGGCCAGCAGATGGGACATACCGCTTTTCTGGTACAGGCTCCTGGTCTCTGCCTCCAGATCCGTCTTATTTCCCAGAAGCATGGCTTCCAGGACGCCGCTTTTGTCCTCCGGGAAAAGCCGCCGAATGCGGTCGCTGAAGGCTTTCTGCAACTCGTACAGAAGCTGTGATAACGGACGCACATCGTCCCGCACGAGCTCCGCCTCTCTGGCGTAACACAAAAGCCCGATTCCCTTTGTCTGATAATAGAGCCGCGCGTCAAACTGCCCCGGATTGGATGGGGTTTCCGGCTCCCGTATTTTATAATTGTTCTCGAGAAGTATGGTATTGCCGATAGAAAATGAGGTCTCGGCTTCGAAGGATACCAGGATGATCCCGGTATCCGGATAATTGGTGTCTGTCAGCCAGACTGTCATGCCGTCCGGTTCCATATGGCAGATGATGCCCGTGAGAACCGGCGGGCGCTCCCGCTCCGCCGGCGGATCCTTTATCCAGAGATCCGCCGGAAGGCACAGAAGCACCAGGGCCAAACCCAATGCTGCCAGACATAACGGCCGTTTTATGATAAACATTCACTCCAAATCATATTTTTTCAGGGCCAACTTGCTTCGGGCTGTCCTGAATAGTTACTCCTGCTCATAACTGTTCAGTACCTTCACAGTTACGAATGCAAAATCCATGAGAATCGGCTTCGCCGATGGGATTTTGCACTCCTGAATCATTGTCATACGCCCTCAGCAGCTCGTGCTTCGGGCTGTCCTGAATAGTTACTCCTGCTCAATAATATCCAGATTCCGCTCATAAATGGTATCCAGCCTCATGCTCTCCTTATAGACCAGATTTGTCTCTCCATTGACCAGAATCTGCACCTTGACGATTCCTGACAGCTCCGTCAGGGAATCCACAATGGAATAGATAGTGACAGCCTCTGTTACGTTGTAGCCCTGCTCCAGGAAACCCTCGTTCAGGTTTACATAACAGATTCCATCTTTCGTAGAGATACTTAAGATTTTCGTACCGGAGGGCAGGGTCGGGTAATCCATATCCTTGGACACCGGGCCCCGAATCAGGCTCTCCACCACCAGCTTCTCCACAGAAATGTTGCTGCTGCCAGTCACATTGACCTTCTCCTTCACCAGCTTGTCCCCGGTCTTATTGGCGAAATACAAGGTCAATGTGGTGACGGTCTCCTCGTTGATGGCGTCGCCGGTATTCTCCACGAAGCTGTCCGCGTTCATCTGCCCCACCGGATTTTTTTCCGAATCCATCAGCGGGCTGTCCCCGATCAGAAAGGACACATATTCCACATCCGGGATCTGACAGAGGGTCCGCACCACCGCCGAGCGACAGAGGATCTCCCGAATCCCGTTCATATCCTTGTAGGCCGGATCAAAATACAGGCTCAGCTGCCCGCTCTCCAACGCGTAGTCCGTCACGAAGATGCTGTCCGTCAGCACTGCCTCCATGGAACCGCCCTCGGGCGTCTCCGCAAGCTTCTCCAGCAGCTCCTGAATCAGGGCATCCGTATCTTTTGCTTTCGGCTGATAGCTCACCGTGGCTGTAGCAGTCTCGTCTTTATTCAGATAATAGATTTGATATCCGCCCTCGTCGGTCTTCGCCTCTGTTTTTTCCTTTTTTTTACAGCCACTAAACAGTGTCAGAAAAAGCAGTAGACTCAGAACCCCACACAGTCGGATCTTCTTTTTTCCTCTTTCTTTCATCTGCATGCTCCTGTCTCAGGCAATATAATTCAGCGGAATCCGCACCGAGAAGGTGGTTCCCACGCCCAGCTCGCTGGACACCTTGATCGCGCCCTTGTGAACCAGCACTGCGCTTTTAGCGATGGCCAAACCCAGGCCCGTTCCATCTATCTCGCTGGAATGGGACTTATCCACCCGGTAAAAGCGCTCGAAGATGTAGTCCAAAGATTCCTCGGGAATACCCTGGCCGGAATCCATGACCTTCACATAAAAGAACTTGTGGTCCGCGTCCAGAGACACATGCACCCAGCCATTTTCCTTGTTATACTTGATGGCGTTCTCCACCAGGTTCGTAAAGGCCAGTGTCAGGCGGCTCTCGTCCACCTCCGCCGTCACGGGCCGGAAGCTCTCCAGAACCACCTCTATATTCTTCTTTGCCGCGATGGGCCGGAGCCGTTTCAGGATCAGCTCCAGCAGATCGTTGATATCCTTTTTCTCGATATTCAGGCTGGCCGCCTTTTTATCCATCTTGACCAAAGCCAGCAGGTCGGTAATGATCTTATTTTCCCGCTCGATCTCCTCGGCAATATCGCCCATGAACTCCTTGTAGAGCTCGTTTGGCACCTCCTCCTGGGTGAGCAGGGAATCCGCCAGTACCTTCATGGAGGTCAGCGGCGTTTTCAGCTCATGGGACACGTTGGATACAAACTCCTGCCGGGATTCGTCCAGGGCCCGCATCTGGGTCACAATCTTATTGAACTCCTCGGATACCTGCACTGTTTCCGCGTAAGTTTTCACCATCAGATCCTCGTTGGAATGACCGCTGGAAATCTCATGAAGCCCTGCAATAATCCGGCAGATAGGCTGCACCAGCAGGTGGGACAGCAGAATCGCCGCCACCGTCACCAGAATGCCGTAGACCAGGGTGAACACCCAGGCATTGTTCGTCAGGGCATCCAGACTGTCCCAGATGCTGTCCGTGGACACGCTGACCAGCAGCACGCCCTGCACCTTGTTGGAGTCCCCGGCACGCACCGGCACTGTCATTTCGATGAACCGCTTTTCCGACAGCTGGTTCGTGGTCTCGCCCTTAAAGCAGCGGATGACCTCCTCAGACACCACGTACTTATTTTCGATCAGTCCATAGGTATCCTTGATGACACGGAAATCCTGGTCAATGATGATGATACGCCCGTCATAGAGGCTGGACAGCTGGGCCAGTTCTCCGTCAATCAGCTCCGTGGAGGGATCCTCCATATAATTATAGCTCAATAACTGGTTGGACAGAATCATGCACTGATTCTGCACCTCCGTACTGCGGGCAGCGATGGCCCGATCCTGATAACTCTTCAGAATACTGGCCGACATGAGAATCATGGGAACCCAGCTCACCGCCAGCAGCACCAGCAGAATCCGGAACTTCAGGCTCCGGAAATATGTAAATACAATCTTATGCCTGGAAGTAATAACCCACACCCCACTTCGTATGTACGTATTTCGGCTCGCTCGGATTGGACTCGATCTTTTCGCGAAGCCGACGGATATGGACGTCCACGGTCCGCACATCGCCCGGGTACTCATAGCCCCAGACCGTATTCAGCAGTTTCTCCCGGCTGTAGACCTTACCCGGATTCAGCACCATCAGCTCCAGCAGGTCGAACTCTTTGGCCGTCAGATTGATCTCCCGGCCGCTGATAAAGAGACGGCGGCTGTCCAGGTCGAGCTTCAGATCCGCGGTCTCCACCACCTTGCCCTTTTTCTCCTTTTCCGTGCCACCCACCCGGCGCATGATGGCCTTCATGCGGGCCTTGATCTCCAGAATGTTAAAGGGCTTCGTGATGTAATCGTCCGCGCCGTACTCCAGGCCCAGAATCTTATCCATATCATCGCCCTTGGCCGTCAGCATGATAATCGGCATATTGGAAAACTCGCGAATCTGCTGGCAGACCTGAAAGCCGTCCAACTTTGGAAGCATCACATCCAGAAGTACGATATCATACTCCTTCGATCTGGCATACTCCAGGGCCTCCTCGCCATCGTAGGCGCAGTCCACTTCCATATCGTCCTGCTCCAGGCTGAACCGGAGTCCCTTCACAATTAGTTTCTCATCGTCGACTACTAATACTTTCTTTCCCATGCTTCCTGCCTCATCTTTTCTCAGACCGTGATCTGGTCTCTGATTTTATAAAAAACGCCTTCCTTGATGCCCGGAATATTCATCAAATCCTCCGGCTTCTGAAATCCGCCCCTGGATTCCCGATAGCGGATGATCTCTTTTGCCTTGGATTCGCCAATCCCGGAAAGCGTCATAAGTTCCGCTTCCGTGGCCCGGTTCAGATTCACTAACCCCGACGTGTCCTGCGCGGCAGCCTCTTCTAAGGCTTCCGCCATTTCCACCGAGGGCACTTCGATCTTCTGTCCATCCGACAGGGTTTCCGCCAGATTCAGATAGGTCTCTGCCGCGTCCCCGGTCATACCTCCGGCCGCCTCCACCGCGTCGGTGATCCGGCTGCCCTCAGGCAATTCATAGACTCCTGGATCGCGCACCTCACCGCAGACATAGACCCAGATGGACGCCGCCTTCTCTTCCCCGGTCGTCTCTGTCTCTGCTGCCTCTGTCGTAATCTCCTCCGCCGCGCTGTCATAAACCGCCGTCTTTTTCCGGCAGCCGGTGAGACCGGCCAGCAGAATCAGCACCGCCACCCAGAGTCTGATTTGATACTTCCGTCGATATCTCATTTTTTCCGCCTTTCTGAAAAAGCGGGGTCCCCTCCGATACAGACTACCTTCATTTTAGCGGAGATTCGTCAAGAATACAAGTTCTTTTTTCCGCCGTTTATTCCCACTGAAACACCGCGACGCCCACGATGGCTACGGCCATGCCAATCACCTTCCTCCAGGAGAAATCGGCCTTTTCCACGCCGAAAAATCCTGCCAGCTCGATGAGATAGGCCACCAGAAGCTGGGCAATAACGATCAGCATCACGGCCTTCGCAGGACCCAGGGCGTCCATGCTTTTGATCACGGTAAAAGTAATAAAGGCGCCGATGACGCCGCCCAGCAGCATGTACTTAGGCGTCACCTGAAAAACAGTCAGCGGGTTCTTCCGGTCGGTCAGGCCCCAGGCAATGAGGCAGGTAATAAGGGCCGACAACTGCACCCAGGCCGCCGAAGTCCACATGCTGCTCACCTTGGTGACCTCCGTATTAAATACTCCCTGCACGCTCATCAATGCCCCGGACAACAGGGCAATAAAAAATCCAATCATGGCAAAAACTTCCTTTCCTAATCTATCAGTAAAGTTAGTCTTTCCATGACTGGATTTGCTTATGCATCGTATCTTTCGTTCTATTCCGCAGCCTGGAGCTGGGACATGATTTTCCGGGTCACAGAATCCACTTCCGTATCCACGTCATTGCCCTTCCAGATGTTCGCGAAAGCGATCTCCATCTCGATCCAGTAATTGCTTAAATCTGTCAGTTTCGGAACCTCCACGGAATTTTCATACTGAGTAAGCAGCACGGACATCTCCGGGTTCTCGTAATTTACACCCAGACGCACCGGCATTTTCTCGGACATAGTGTACAGCTCTGTCGCCTTGTCGTAGGTCACGAACCGGGCGAAATCCTTTGCCGTGTCGCGCTCCTTGGAGTAGGCGTTCACCACCACTGAATTGGTGACAGACAGCCCCTTGGTGGACAGCTCGTCAGTCAGGTTCGGTACCTCTGCAATGCCGTAGAAGTAACCGCCGTCCGCCGCGTCAATCTGCGCGATGGCGTCAGTCTTCGCAATGGTGTACACCGTCTTGCCGTCAATAAATTCCTGCAATACATTGTCGGTGGTCACCTCATCCGCGTCAATGGCGAAAAAGGCATTCAGACTCTGGTAATAAGCCAGGCAGTCCTTGACCTCCTGGGCGTCCAGAGAAACCTGTGTCGGGTCATCTCCGGTCTCGCCGCCAAGGTTTACATAATTTGAGATAAAGAAGAAGTTGGAGAAAATATCCGCCACATTCCATTTGAAGATATTCTCCACTTTTTCTGTGGCCTCCGTCGCCTCATAATTGTCCGCGTAATCCAGGATCTCATCGATGGTGGACGGGGCGCTGTCTACGTAATTCTTATTGTACAGCAGAAAACAGGTCTCAAAATAGAAGGGGTACGCCATGAGCTTTCCGCCGCAGGTGGCCGCGTCGATGGCCTTCGTCGGGAAATTCTTCGAAAGCTCCCGTTCCGTAAAGCTGTCATTTTCCACGGTCAGTCCTGCCAGACGGGCTTTTTCCAGAAGCTCGCTGGATACCACGAAAAGATCCGGGCCGCCCAGATCCGAGATACTGGCCGTATTGATATGCTCGATATAGTCCACCGCCGTGACAAGCTGCAATGTCACATCCACGCCGGTCTGCTCCTTATAATCAGCCGCCGCCTGCACCAGATAACCATTCAGCTTCTCATCGGTGTACCACAGGGTCAACGCTTTCTGCTCCGTATCCTGTCCGGCCTCCGCCGCCTCCTTCTGCTTCTGATGATAAGAAAAAGCCACCTGGCCCATCTGCGCAAATACAAGCAGAACCACCAGGATGGCGATGGCTCTGCGATAAATCGTATGTCTCATGTGTGTAAAATCCTAACCTTTCACCAAAGCCCTTTCAAGCTTCGTAACCATTTCGTCTACATGGTCCTTTGTGATAACAAGGGGCGGAACCAGACGCAGCACGTCGCTTCCGGCTGTGATCACAATCAGACCCTCATCCATAGATTTTAACACAACTTCTCCCACAGGTCTACCCTGGATTACAAGTCCCTGGATCAGTCCCTTGCCTCTGCGGGCTGCGATGCAGTCGTACTTTTCCACCAGGGCGTCCAGTTTCTCCTCAAGATATGCGCCAACTTCCTTTACATGATCCACGATTGCGTCCTGCTCAAAGATATCCAGCACCTTGGAAACCGCCGCGCAGACAAAGGGATTGCCGCCGTAGGTGGTGCCGTGATCGCCCGGTACCAGAGAGCCTGAAGCTGTCTTCTCATCCAGCACAAAAGCGCCCACCGGAACACCGCAGCCAAGGGCTTTGGCGCAGGTCATGATGTTCGGCTTCACGCCATATTCCTGCCATGCGAACAGGTAGCCGCTCCTGCCCATGCCGCACTGGATCTCATCCAGAATCAAAAGCGCGTCGTGCTCCTCGCAGAGAGCCTTTACACCTTTCAGGAACTCCTCTGTAGCCGGATAGATGCCGCCCTCGCCCTGAATGGTCTCCAGAATTACCGCGCAGGTATGCTCATTGAACTGAGCCTTTACGCTATCCAGATCATTGTAATCGGCGAAGCGGATGCCGCCGATCAGAGGACGGAAGGGCGCCTGATATTTCTCATTGCCGGTGACGGAGAGGGCTCCCATGCTCCGTCCATGGAAGGAATGGTTCATGGCAATGATCTCGTGATCGTTTCTGCCGTCCTTAAGCCATGCGTATTTGCGGGCCGCCTTCAGGGCTCCCTCGATGGCCTCGGTACCGCTGTTGGTAAAGAATACCCGGCTCATGCCACTCATGCGCACCAGCTTGTCGGCTGCCTCTGCGGCCGGCTCATTGTAATACAGGTTAGAGGTATGCATCAGCTTGTCGATCTGGGCCTTCAACGCCTCGTCGTAGCCCGGGTAATGATAGCCCAGAGCCTGTACCGCGATACCCGCTGCGAAATCCAGATATTTCTTTCCTTCATTATCATAGAGATACACGCCCTCTCCATGATCCAGTACAATCTGATAGCGGTTGTAGGTATGGAGTACGCTCTCCTCTGCTTCTTTGATAATCGCCTCTTTATTTTCCTTCATAATACTGTTCCTCTCCTTCGCCCAGAATGGCGGTTCCGATTCCTTTGTTGGTAAAGATTTCCAAAAGCAGGCAGTGGGCCATGCGGCCGTCCAGGATATGTACCCGGGATACCCCGTTTTCAACCGCGTCAATGCAGTTCTGGAGCTTCGGAAGCATTCCGCCGCCGATATTGCCGTCTGCCATCAGCTGCCGGGCCTCTTTTACATGAAGCTCGGAAATCAGGGTCTTCGGATCCTCCGGATCCCTGCGGACGCCCTCGATATCAGTCAGAAACGCCAGTTTCTCCGCATGGACCGCCCGGGCAATGGCGCAGGCCGCGTCGTCCGCGTTGATGTTGTAGGTGTTGAAGTCCTTATCCAGGCCCACCGGACACACGATGGGCAGGAAATCCTTCTCCAGCAGATCGTAAAGAAGCTGGGGATCTACCTCCGTTATCTCACCTACAAAACCGATGTCCTCGCCCTTGGAGTATTTCTTCTCCACCTTCAAAAGGCCGCCGTCCTTGCCGCTGATGCTCACTGCCTTGACGCCCAGCTCCTCCACCAGCTGTACCAGACTTTTTCCAACTTTTCCAAGTACCATTTCCGCGATTTCCATGGTTTCCTGATCCGTAACCCGCAGGCCGTTGATGAATTTGGGCTCCATGCCGACCTTGCCCACCCAGCGGCTGATCTCCTTGCCGCCGCCGTGTACGATGATGGGCTTAAAGCCTACCAGCTTCAGCAGGGTCACGTCCTGAATGACGCTCCGCTTCAGGTTCTCGTCCACCATGGCGCTTCCGCCGTATTTCACTACGATAATCTTCCGGTTAAACCGCTGGATATAGGGAAGGGCCTCAATGAGAACCCTGGCTTTCTCCAGGTAGGTGTTCATCTCTTCTTCTCTGCTCATAATCTTCTACTCCTCTGTATCTTAAGAACGGTAATCCGCGTTGATTTTCACATAATCATAGGTCAGATCGCAGCCCCACGCGGTGGCTGTGGCGTCGCCCATCTTCACGTCCGCAATGGCTGTAACCTCCGGCTCGGAGAGGATCTTCGTGGCTTCCTCCTCGCTGTAATTCACTGCCACGCCATTTTCAATAATCTGAAGCTTTCCGGCCGCGCTCTCGAAGAACAGATCCACCTTCTCCGGATCAAACTGCGCTCCGGAATATCCCATGGCGCACAGGATACGGCCCCAGTTGGCGTCGTGACCGTAGATGGCCGCCTTAACCAGACTGGAGGTGACTACGGATTTACTTAAGATCACGGCCTGCTCCTTACTCTCAGCTCCCACGATTTTTACCTCGAACAGAGCCGTCGCGCCCTCGCCGTCGCCGGCCATCTTTTTCGCAAGCCAGGTGTTGACTGTATTCAGAGCCTTTGCAAACACCTTGTAATCCTCGTTTTCTTCCGTAATCTCCGGGTTCTCTGCCATGCCGTTGGCCAGCACCAACAGGGTGTCGTTGGTGGAAGTATCGCCGTCCACGGAAATCATATTGAAGGTGTCTTTTACATCATTGCTTACGCATTTCTGCAGCATCTCTTTGGAAATATTCGCGTCGGTGGTCACGAAGGCCAGCATGGTACACATATTCGGGTGAATCATGCCGGAGCCCTTGCACATACCGCCTACAGTTACCGTCTTACCGCCCAGCTCCACCTGGACCGCGATTTCCTTATTGACCGTATCGGTGGTCATAATCGCCTTGGAGGCTGCGGTTCCGTGCTCCAGGGTGCTGCCCTTGGCTTCCTTTAAAAGGCTGATGCCCTTTTTCAGGCGATCCATGGGAAGCTGCATGCCAATGACGCCGGTGGACGCCACCAGAACGGCATTTTCCGGAACGCCCAGAACCTTGGCTGCTTCCTCTGCGGTCTCTTTACAGTAGCCCATGCCCTCCTCGCCGGTGCAGGCGTTAGCGATACCGGAATTTACAATGACTGCCTGGGCATAGGGAGACTCCTTTACAATCTTCTGATCCCATTTCACCGGGGCTGCCTTGACCAGGTTGGTGGTGAAGGTGCCCGCCGCATGGCAGGGCTTTTCGCTGTATACCAAGGCCATGTCAGTCCGTCCCTGGTACTTGATGGCTGCCGCCGCTGCTGCTGCTTCAAAGCCCTTTGCCGCAGTGACGCCGCCCTTGATTTCTGTGATATTCATAATGCCGTCCTCCTCTTTATTCGTTAAACGCTTCGATATTTTCTTTATTTAAGACAAAATCATAGTAGTTCAGATCGAGCCTTTGTGTCCAGCCGATGCGGTTCCAGAAGGCGTTGCCGATGTCGTTCTGGGTAAAAGCGATCAGGGATACCTTGCTGATCTGCTCCTCTTTCAGGGCATTCATGGCAAATACTACCATGGCCTTGCCGATGCCCCGCATCCGGTAATCCCGATGGACACACACATGATAGAGACAGCCCCGGCGTCCGTCGTGGCCGCAGAGAATGCTGCCTACCACCTTGCCGTCTTCGATGGCCACCACGCTGGTGGTGGGGTTCCGTTTTAAAAACCGCTCCACGCCCACTTTGGAATCATCAATGCTCCGGATCGCGAAGCCCTTAATGGTCATCCAGAGGGCGTAGACGCCGTCGTAATCTTCTATGGTCATTGTTCGGATCGTCATATTTTCTTACCTCGCCAAGTGCTCACAGTCACGGGAACATGGGAACGAGCTCCAGGCCCTCGCTCTCCTTCAATCCGAACATCAGGTTCATATTCTGGACGGCCTGTCCTGCTGCGCCCTTCACCAGGTTGTCCATGGCTCCCATCATGATCACGCGCTTCGTCCTCGGGTCGATCTTAAAGTTCACATCCACGTAGTTACTGCCCTCCACCCATTTGGTCTGGGGGCAAACGTCCTTTTCCAGAACGCGGACAAATTTCTCATTCGCGTAATACTTATCGTAAGCCGCCTTCACTTCCTCATAGGAAACCTCTTTCTTCAGGGAAGCGTAGGCTGTGATCAGGATTCCCCGGTTCATGGGTACCAGATGCGGGGTAAAATTGATCAGCACCGGCTCGCCCGCCGCGTAGGACAGCTGCTCCTCAATCTCCGGGGTATGGCGGTGATTTGCCACGCCGTAGGCCTTGATGTTTTCATTGACCTCACAGTACAGGTTGTCCACTTTCGCGCCGCGGCCTGCGCCGGAGGTGCCGGACTTGGCGTCAATGATAATCGTGCCCGGGTCAATCAGCCCTTCTTTTAGTAAGGGATAAATAGAAAGAGTGCTGCAGGTGGGATAGCAGCCCGGGTTGGCTACCAGTCTCGCCTTCTTCACCGCTTCCCGGTTGATCTCACAGAGTCCGTAGACCGCCTCCGGGATAAACTGGGGCGTCGGATGCTGGATCTTATACCACTCCTCATAGGTGGCCACGTCCTTAATACGGAAATCGGCGCTTAAGTCCACAATTTTTACCTTGGACAGAATCTCCTCATTTACCAGAGACGCGCAGAGACCCTGGGGCGTCGCTGTGAAAATCACGTCTACCTGGTCTGCCAGCGCTTCCATATTATCGTCCATGCATTTGTCGTCTACGATCTGAAACATATTCTGGTAGACTTCCGCGTATTTCTTATCTATGTAGCTTCGGGAACCGTACCATTTAATCTCCACGTCCTTGTGTCCTGTGAGAATGCGGACCAGCTCGCCGCCTGCGTATCCGGTTGCTCCGATAATTCCTGCCTTTATCATTTCTATTTTCCTCTCTTTTTGTGGATATTTGTTCCTATTTTAGATCTGTTTGGCCAGTATTTCAAGCACTTTTCCGCTTGTATGCATTTTTATACACTTTCTTTGCATATATTATCACTTTTATGCATGTTATTCAAGTGCTATTTTATTTTTATTCATATTTCTGTGGAACTTTTTCTGAACTTCCGCTTGCATATTATATGGAAATGATGTATATTAGTTTTCAGTGAACAGAAACGGTATGCATAATCATTCATACCGTATAGAAATCATAAAACACTCAGGAGGATATTTGAATATGAAAGACAAAGTAGTACTTGCCTATTCCGGCGGACTGGACACCACTGCTATTATTCCGTGGCTGAAGGAGCATTTTGATTACGATGTAGTATGCTGCTGTATCGACTGCGGCCAGGGAAATGAGCTGGACGGACTGGACGAGCGCGCGAAGCTGTCCGGCGCTTCCAAGCTGTACATCGAGGATCTGGTAGACGATTTCGCTGAAAATTATATCATGCCCTGCGTAAAGGCAGACGCTGTATACGAGAACAAGTATCTGCTGGGTACTTCCATGGCGCGTCCGGCCATCGCAAAGAAACTGGTAGAGATCGCCCGTAAAGAGAACGCAGTCGCTATCTGCCACGGCGCTACCGGTAAGGGCAATGACCAGATTCGTTTCGAGCTGGGTATCAAGGCTCTGGCTCCGGATCTGAAGATCATCGCTCCCTGGAGAATGACCGATATCTGGACCATGCAGTCCCGTGAGGATGAGATCGCGTACTGCGAGAAGCACGGCATCCATCTTCCCTTCTCTACCGATTCCAGCTACAGCCGTGACCGGAACCTGTGGCACATCAGCCATGAGGGACTGGAGCTCGAGGATCCGGCCAACGAGCCGAACTACGAACACCTGCTGGTTCTGGGCACCACCCCGGAGAAGGCTCCGGACGAACCGGAATATGTAACCATGACCTTTGAAAAGGGCGTTCCCACCTCTGTCAATGGCAAGCAGATGAAAGTGGCTGACGTCATCCGTACTCTGAACGCTCTGGGCGGAAAGCACGGCATCGGTATCGTGGATATCGTAGAAAACCGTGTGGTAGGTATGAAGTCCCGTGGCGTATATGAGACACCGGGCGGAACCATCCTGATGGAGGCTCACCGTCAGCTTGAGGAGCTGGTTCTGGACCGCGCTACCATGGAGACCAAGAAGGATATGGCCAACAAGTTCTCCCAGATCGTATATGAAGGAAAATGGTTCACCCCACTGCGTGAAGCTATCCAGGCTTTCATGGAGGTAACTCAGGAGTACGTAACCGGCGAAGTGAAATTCAAGCTCTACAAAGGCAACATCATCAAGGCCGGCACCACTTCTCCCTACTCTCTGTACAATGAGTCTCTGGCGTCCTTCACCACCGGCGATATGTACGACCACCACGATGCAGATGGATTCATCACCCTCTTCGGCCTTCCGCTGAAGGTTCGGGCTATGAAGCTGGCTGAGGTGGAGAAGAACAAGAACAATAACTAATTTCCATAAGAATCACATAAGGAAAGGCTGAGAGGGTTTTATTTCCCTTTCAGCCTTCCTCTTTTTTTGTTTTAGGAGTGAGACGATCGTATTGGACGATGGTTTCACTGCACAACCCCTCTTGCAAGCTCCGTAAGGCATGCCTACCGGCGCACTCTCTTACCTCAACGCTTTGACAGACACACGCCGTTGCCTGCCTTGTACTATTGTTATACGCGGCAAACGAAAATATGTCAATTTCCATGCACCACCAAAAAAACTTTTGCTATGGCGGTGTCAGCCGCCATCCTTCCTGCGCGGATGTGCGGGAACAGCGACCAGCGGGAGTGAAAAAGCCACGCCGCGGGCAAAGTCTATCCATCAGGTCTTGCCTATGTTATCTGAATGTGCCTCAAAAAACAGTTTTTACATCTGTATTGTAATTCCAACAAGAAAGGATTTCTCACCGGGAACAAGATCGAGATCACCGCCATGGCCTTCAATGATTTTTCGGACAGAGGAAAGCCCGATTCCATGAGCATCAGATGTACCCTTTCGGGAGAGGAATGTTTTTCCCTCCTGCAAGGCCAGACCGTCGTAAGTGTTTTCAATCTTCAAAAAATACATATTGCCTCTGGTTTCGCCTGCAATGAAAACGCGGCGCACCCCTTGCTTTTGGCGGCTGCACGCCTCAACAGCATTGTCCAAAAGATTGCCCAGCACCGTACACAGTTCCACATCGGTAAGCGGCATCTGATCGGGAAGATCGAGCCGCACCTGAAATTCTGTCCCTTGTGTCTGCGCCATGCCGTAGTAGTATTCAATCAGTGCATTTACGACGGGATTTTTGCAGAACTGGGCAGGGGAGTGACCCGATGATGCCGCAACCTGTTCCTCAACCTGTAACAGGAAGGAGCAGATCTCCGTCTGCCCATGTTCAGAGGCCATGCGGTCTATGGTACGCAGATGGTGTTTGATGTCGTGGATCAGCCTTCTGTTTTCTGCCGCTGCCTCAGAAACCTGACGGCTGTATTCGGTCTGCATAGAAAGCTGACGGATGACCTGCTTGCGTTCTTCCTGGAAAATCAGGCTGTTTCCATACCCTTCTATCACATCGCGCCAGAGGGAATAACCGATGGCTGCTGCTATGAAAAAGCTGCCCCATTCCACAAACCAACCGCCGATAATCGGCTCATAAACCGGCAGAAGGCGATCCCATATAAAGGCGCAGGTTGCGGCTACCGCAGCATAGAAGATCGGCCTGCTCCGTTTTTCTCCTCTGTGAATGGCAAGCACAGCGATGATAAGCAGATAGAGCGCAGATGCCGCCTTATAACAAAAGACCGATGCAGAGAAAAAGCGAATGGCTCCAAGGGAGAGATGGGAAGCCATCATGCCATACAAAAACGCATATACCAGGAAGGCAGCGCCCACCCCGTTGCTGATGGCCGCAGGCAGGAAGCCCGGCCTGCATATCCGGTTTTGCAGAACTACGATCAGCCAGGTAACCAGATAGATACAGAACAGTTCCATCGTGTACCAGGGGAATATGGGAACAGCAGCCAGCATATGAAGCACAGGATAGGATGACAGGCCGCACATGGCAAGGCAGATCAGTCCGAACAGGAATGTATTTTTCTGTTTCATCCGGCGGCTGAAATAAAAGGACAGCAGCGCACAGACAAAGGTAACCGTACAGCCAAACAGGCAGAATGCAAACCGGATTCCTCTGGTTGTATTGACCGCCAGCATCGTTCCGAAAGCAGGCGGATAAACAATCCCTCCGTAAAAGTGGTCATAGTTGCTGACCGCTATGGTGAGTGTGACCGGTTTTCCGCCATGAAAAGTGACCATGCGGTTTTGAACCAATGGTGTCCCCTGTGCCGGTTCCCCCATTTGCAGGATCAGGTCATGATCCAGATAAAGGTTGTAAGCAGAAAACACTTCCGGGATTTCCAGCGCATATGTTTCCTTCCATTCCGGCAGAAAGAATGTCATCTGGTAAGTCCCGCAGCCATAGGGAGAAGGGTTTGCAGGGCTGGAGAAATTGGTCTGCTCTCCGATGGAAAGGTAGCGCATATAATGGCTTTCATCCTGTATTTCTTCCGGGGTCAAAAGCGCGTCAGGATAAAATGCCCAGCCGGATACCAGAAAGCGCACCGGTGACTTTTGAAGTTCTTCCTCAGAAAGCGCCAGAATCCCATTTGCCGCCTGGATTGTGTCCTGGCTATATTTATTATTAAACTGATACAGGCCAAGAAAAAACAAGGATGAGCACAGGCAGACCATACATAAGGCAGCATATTTTTTTACCGCAGAAGATACCATCTTATTTTCGCCTCCTCCTTAGGAAAAACACACCGGCAGACAGAAGAAGCAGACAGGCCGGAATCAAAAAGAATATGGGCGACCAGCTGTGCTCTGTGTCGGCAGCCTGTGCCAGGGAAGCGGTATCTTCCTTTCCCACAATGGTGTAAGTCCCTGTATGGCTGATCTGAAAGGAAGCGGCTTTCGCCGTATCGTCATAGCCGATCATGGGAGCTTCCACGCCGCTTTCATCACAAAGGAACCATGTGCCGGCTGCCGGGTCATTTGGATAGGGCAGCATGACAGAAACATCCGGCAGGGAGTTGAGTGCAGTTCCATTGATGGAAAACGAAAAAGAAAAACCGCCATCCGTATCCTTTTGGATGATGACTTCAATCTGATCTTCGTTTTGGATACCTTCCGGCAAGGCGTCTTTGGGTATGCTGATGGTGATTCCCTGTTTGGAAAAGACGGCTCTTTGCTCTCCTGTCTGCAGCATCATCAAAAAGCGTGTGCCGGAAATCCGGTCAGTGGTTTCATCGAAGAATTCTGAAAAAGCGGAGTTTTTGGAATCCGCATCTTCCTCTGTATCACCGTTTGCCTGTTCCGATGGGAAATCGTCTTTATCGATATCTATGGAATCATCCTTTCCAACCCGGGATGGCTCGGAAGGCTTGTGATCCGCAGAATCATTTTCTCCGCTGACCGAAGGTGCTTTTCCAGAATCATCGGAATCTATCCCACCGCCATTTGTTGCAGGCGATCTTAAAGGCTTTGTGGAGGGCCTGTCTGCGAAACCGTCATCCTGATCGTCGGTATCCTCAGGAGGCGGCTGAATGATGGTATCAGGTGGATTTCCGCCTGCATCCCCTCCATCCCGGTCGCCTTCATGATACCCTTCAAGGACAATTTCATCTGCGTAGGTAAAGGACAGGATGCCGGTCTGTCCGCCGTCATAATCAACCTGAAGGCGGTAACTGCTGCCCGGTGTCAGCAGACGGGTGGCAATCGAGAGCATTTCCTGACCCACATAAACGCCACTTTCCAGACGGTTCCATGAACCGTTGTTTTCGGACAGCCATACGCTGATCTTATCCAGCTCTCCCGGCGGTGTGACCCAGGGAAAATGAAGGTTTCCTCTGGCGGCCAGAAAACAGTTAATGTCTGGTCTATCCGAAGCCTGAACAGAAACAGGAATTGAAATTTCAGGAAAATCGACACGCTCTGCAAATATGGTATTTTCCGGCGCGGTCAGCCTTCCTGCTGCATGGTACAATCCCACAGTATTCAGATCAATACCGGAAAAATCCCATTCCACCACAGCGGTGTAGCTGGTTCCATTTTCCGCATAGCATTCCAGATAATACGGGGAGGCGGCGAATAATTTTTCCAGCGCTTCAACTTCGCTGCCCTGTGGGAGCGCAAATGCATTTGTATAAGGATACCATTGCTCTATGGAAGTAATGACAGCAGGCGGCATTTCTTCCACCCGGACGGAAATCTGAAGCTCCTGCAAGACAGCTTCACCAAAGGAATACCCCTCCGGCAGTTCAATCCGGCCTGCTGCGGCATATTCGCCCGGAGTGGTCTGGTCAATGGCCGAAAAATCCCATGCGACAGAAAATGTTTCCTGCCGGATTTCTTCACCTGCTGTTACAGTGGCGCAAACAGTTTGATACGGAAGGGCCAGCTGATAAATTTCCTCCAGGTCATCATCAGACGGTGTGGCTCTAAGGGGCAGGGTGAAATCCGGCAGGGAGAGCAGTTCGTCTTCCTTTTGTATTTCTGTGACAAGGACGAGGGATACTTCTTCCGATGCTTCCGGTTCTTCCGGGGTTCCGATCTCCAGTGTCTCCGAAGCCTCACTTTCTAAACCCGGCGGATTCTCCCTTCTTTCATCGGCATTGGCTGGGGTTGCAGTTTCAGCGGCAAATGCGGGGATGCTGCCGGTGAAGCAGAGGAGGGAGGCCAGACAGCCCCCCAGAATACGCCTGTGTATTTGCTTCATTCTCATACGATACCCACCATTCCAGGGAAAACATATTGACGGTAGGTTTCCCGCAGCTGTTTTCCATTGCGGAGGGCAATCGGAAGATTCTCCCCGTTTATCAAACGGAAGGTCTGACTGTCAACCTGGCTGATATAATCCATGTTGATTAGAACGCCCCGGTAGCAGGGCAAAAAACGCTTGTCCTTCTGCAATGCGGCAGTGACCTCCTGAAAACCTCCGCTTACCGGTATCACGCGTTCCGCCGTATGAATCCGTGTCATACGGTTTTGATAATCTATGTATAGAATTTTCTCTGTGGGAAGTTCCAGCTTTTGACGGTCAGCCATAACCGAAAGTGTCATCACTTCATAGGGCGGTTTTAGCTGGCACAGCTCCATCGCTTCTTCAAAATCTGCCTGATGGAGCGAAAGCGGCTTCAGCAGATAATAGCTGGCGGACAGGCTGTACCCCATCCGGGCATAATCTTCTGTAATGGTCAGAAAAACGATCTTACAGAGCCTGTTTTTCTGGCGCAGCCTTCTGGCGGCTTCAATTCCATCCATGTTCTCCATATAGATGTCCATAAAGACAAGCTGAAAATTGACCTGGGCAGCAGCTTTCAGAAAATTCTCTCCGTCCTCAAATTCTGTCAGCGTATAGTCCAGCTGATGCTTTTTCATATAATTTTCCAGGCAGGCAGACAGTTCTTCTCTGTCCTCTGCTCTGTCATCCACAATCGCAATCTGCATCGCGCCATCTCCTTTGCACAATCATCCAATATTAGTATAACATAAAACCGCAGGAAAAAACTTGCGTCTTAAACAGGAAACCTGCGTCTTAAACAAAGTCGGTTGCATTTCTCTTGACAAGATGCTATCCTAATTATACTACCAGACTTTCCGATGAGAAGGTCTGGTTTTTTTATGTGATAGGAAATTCCTATCACATAAAACGCTCCGCGAGGATCGCACTGCGGCGGTTAGGAAGTATGTCGCAGAAGCGACCCGCCGCAGGCGGAGAATCCTGCGAGCAGGATTCTTTTTTTATTTTTTTCAGGAAAGGAGGCTCAGCATGAAAATCGCACTTTGTACGGAGCTGAGAAATGTGGAATGGTTTGAAAGCAGGCTGCGCTCCCTTTTTGATGGGGATGGGCAGCTTGCGATTGACGAATTGTGGAATGAGAACCAGCTTGCTCAGGCGCTGCGGCGGAGCCGCTACCATGCGGTTGTCATCGCCATGACCGGGGCAAAGGGACTGGAGGCGGTCATACAGGCGAAGCGGCTGGCACCGGAAACACCGCTTGTCTGGTGGAGCGATGATGAAAACTTCGCCCTGATCGCGTATCACCTGCGTATCCCTGTGTTTCTTCCGGCAGACTGCTCCGATCAGGAACTATATGAGGCGATAAAACCCATCATGAAATGGAGGTGCGAAAATGCGAATTGCGCTATGCAGTTATAGCCAGAAAGAAAAAGAAACCGCTTTGCTGATGAAGCTGGGCAAAGTAGACCGCTTTGATAATGGTGTGTTTTGTACCTATGCCATGCAGCGGGATGGGCCTTATGATGCTGTGGTGGTCATGGAGGACGGAGCCAGGGGGATGAATTTCTGCATGAGCATACGAGGGTACAACAGGGATGTCCCTCTCCTGTGGATTAGCGACCAGGCAGAGTTTGAACCCCAAAGCCGCAGGCTGCAGGTGGACACCTTTTTGGTGAAGCCTGTGACGGAATATCAGCTGCGGGAGGCAGTATCCCGGCTGCTTCAGAAAACAACGAGAAGGAACGAACAACGTGAGGAGGATGAATAAAATGAAATGGAAATGGAAACGGCCGGCCGCATTTTTACTGGCGGCGGCAATGATTTTTACGATGCCGGGCGTTCCGGCATCTGCGGTGGAAGCGGGTGTGTCCGCTGTCCATACGGGCTTGTGTGAGCATCACCCGGAACATACAGAGGACTGCGGATATACGGAAGGAACCGAAGGGGCAGCCTATGAACATGAGCATAAGGTGAATGGCGGCGAAGCCGACAGAGAAGATCCCCTGGGGGATACTGAGGATTGCTACACCCTTGTGAAGAAGTGTGTCCATGAGCATGACGAAAGCTGTTATCCTGTTTTGGAAGAAAGCATATCGGAAAATACGGCGACCCTATCTGAAGCAGAGGAGGCCCAGCCGACCGCGTGCACCCACGCATGCAGTGAGGAAAGCGGCTGTATCACAAAAGAATTAAGCTGTCCTCATGAACGCGGCGAGCATAACGATAGCTGCGGCTACATTCCGGCCACAGAGGGGACGCCCTGTGGGTATACCTGTGAGCAGTGCAATTCCCAGGACAGCGGGCTTGTGTCCGCCGTGTCCGGGAATGCTCCGGCGGAGTGCATCTGCGAGACCCACTGTGAGCAGGGGGCGGTCAATCCCGACTGTCCGGTCTGCGCTGCGGAAGATGCAGACCTCTCTGCCTGCAAGGGAACAGAGCAGGCAACGCCCCTGATGGCAGCTGCGGCAAGCACTGAAGAAACCATCTCCGGCAATGTTACCTGGGAGAACCGGACCATAACTACCCCGGTGACGGTGAAGGGCGACACAACAATCACGCTGAAAGGCGAGAATACCCTTACGATTGCCGATACCGCATATACCGCCGCTCTGGATATGTATTCCGCCAATCTGACCATTCAGGGAAGCGGCAGTCTGACGGTCAATGTTCCTAAAGGGAAAGGTGGTATTGAGGACGGCAGTTGGAGCGACACCGCCGGCGGGACGCTTACCATAAAAGACGGGGCAAAGATAACCACCAACGGCGGTCGGAACGGCTTGAGCGCTAAAACCATCGTGATTGAGAATGGAACGCTGAATCTAAATTCCGGTTACGGTATTGACACTGCATCCCTGACCATGAACGGAGGAACCCTTTACGCCACCGGAAAATATGGTGCGATTTCGAATAGTCAGTATGGAAACGCCCGAAACATCAACAGCAAGCTGACCATTCTGTATTCGGAAAATCAGAATGCAAAAACAGACGATATGTCGGTCGGCACAGCGGACGATACGAAAAGAGACGAGGGCGTCAAGACCATCTACATCGCCCAGATGGCGCCCCGCGCAAGCCTGATTGTCGGTCCGCAGCAGGGAACCCTGCAGGAAGGCTTGGGCCGTCAGACGGCGACCTTCTCCGTGAACGGCAGCAAGGTCAAGATGAATACCCTGAACGTGGAATGGGATGGCGCGCACACCGGTCTGACGGCGGAAAAATCCGCTGACAACCAGACCATCACCGTTACCGCCGACAGCACCGTCAAGGAGGGCAGCTATAAGCTGAAGCTGACCGCAGACAGCGAAAATGGTGTCTCTCCCGCTAGGGCGACCGCCACCGCAACGGTCACCGTCGCCGCCGCGCCCAGAAACCCCATTACCATAAGAACGCAGCCGCAGGTCAGCGATAAGAAAGGCGATGGGCAATTTAAGGCGGATGTCTGGGTAAGGGCCCAGCTGGAAGGCGGTACGAGTGGTAATATCACCTATCAGTGGTATGTGAACGGAAAGGAATTTACAGGCACAGGCAGCGGCAGCAATAGAATCACCCTGACCCCATCCGACCTGACCACAACGGCGGGCAAGAACTGGGAGTACAGCGGCCAGGTCTACTGCAAGCTGTCCTATCAGAGCTATACCCTAGATACAAACACTGTCCCTGTTACCTTTAACACCTGCCCCCATGAAAAATACACCAACGAGGGCAAATGCCAACAGTGCGGCGAACCGTGCAGCAAGGATGTGCTCTTTATTCGCAACGGTATCCCCTATACGTTTGAAGGCGATAACCCTGATGTTGGGTTCATTCTGTTCTCCGGCGGAACCGCTTATTTTGTGCGGGATACTAACGCAACCTTGAAAGCGGGGAACGGCGAGCCGGCGAACAAAATGGACATTACGCTGGATCTGCAGGGCCACAAGGTCAAGACGCTGGATCTGCAAAATTTCCCGTACAACAGCGTTACCATCAAAAACGGCACGATAAATGACATTGCCACCAGCGCCCCCGCGGTGTTGATATTAGACAGCGTTACAACAAGCGCGGAATACTTTAATAACCAGTTTACCCTGACGGTAAAGGGCGACTGCGTGTTTACACATCAGATGACGTTCGTCGGGAACACCCAGCTCCATGGCGGCACCTTCCAAGGGGGCATCAGTGTGGATACCGGCGCGCCGGCTCTGGCTCTGCTGGCGGAGGGATATGCCTTTGCAGACACTGATGACAGTGAAATTTTGAATGTTTCCGAAGTAAGCATCCAGAGTAGAAGCGTCAAAGTGGTCGAGCATACCTGCCAATATCAGAACGGTAAATGTGTCTGCGGCAGAAGCTGCGACCATGCGGGCAAGGTGGACAGCGCCGGTTACTGCACCTTCTGCAAAGCGCTGGTGGAGGCATTTGAAACCGGCGGCAAGCGATACACCAGTCTGGAAAACGCGCTGAATGCCGCGCAGGACGGTGACACTATCACGCTGCGGGGGCCTTTGGAGATTGAGAACGCAGAACCTATCGAAATCAGCAAAAATATTACACTGGACCTGAATGGATTCACCCTGAGCAAATCCCGTGAGGAGGCGCTTCTTTGCATCCTCGGCTCCAATGTAGCCATAACAAACGGCAAGGTGCAAAGCACCTGTGTCTCCAAGTCCGCTAATGCGGTGGAAGTTGGAAAATTTGACCACACAGGCGCAAAGCTGACGCTGGACAATGTCACCCTGGAGGGAAGCGTAGGCGGCGGAACTGGCGTCCGTGGATTTGGGCTTTTCTTCCTTACCGGGAACGAAGCCGTGGTAACGAGCGGCACGTTCACCGGCGGCATCTACACGGAGGGAACGCTGACCATGTCCGGCGGTAGCGCGGATCTGCTGAAATTGGGATATAATAGCGGTATTCGTGTGATCCTGTCCGGCGGCTCCTTTGACAGCATCAAAATCGAGAATGGCGCAGATTACCAGTCCCTGCTGGCAGCGGGCTATGCCTATCAGAAGCAAGACGGCGCATGGGTCAAGCTGTCAGAGATGAATGCGAATACTGCCGTCACCGTTGTGGAGTGCAGCCACCCGGATGACCCTTCCGGCGGGAATGTTTGCCCATACTGCGGCTATGCCGCTGAGGTAACAAAGACGGACGGCAGCACTTCCTACCATCTGACGGTAGACGCGGCCATCGCGGCAGCCGGCGGCGGTACGGTGAAGTTGCTGGCAAATGCAGGCGAACTCACCATCGGCAGCCCGCTCAAGCTGGATTTGAACGGGAAAACGGCGGCAAAGCTGACCGTCACCGGAGATGTCACGCTGGCATCCCTGCTGCCGGAGGGCTGCGCCTTCAAGAGCGGCACCACCTGGATAACCGACCTTACCGGCAAGGAGCTGACCAATGTTTCTGTGGCCAGGCTCCCCATCCAGAGCATGAACTATCCCACCGAGATGAGCATGACCTATGGCGGCACGGGGACGCTGATTGTCAATGTGAGGGGCACCGGCGCTGTAAGCTTCCAGTGGTACAAGGTGGAGGACGGCAAAGAGACAGCCGTTGGCGGTGCGACAACAAGCAATCAATTTAATCTCGCCGCACAAAAGCTGTCCGCAGGCAAGCATATCTTCCGCTTTTCCGCCACCTGCAACGGCTACAAGAAGACGAGCCAGGATATTGTTGTAACGGTACAAAAGGCCGACATCGGGTCAAACCGCATCACGCCTCCCACAGCGCAGGAAAACCTGACCTATACCGGCCAGGCGCAGGCACTCATTACCGCGGGCAGCGTGACCAGCGGCGGCACCATGCAGTACAGCCTGACCGAGAACGGCACATACAGCCAGGACATCCCTGTCGGCACCGATGCCGGAGCATATACCGTGTGGTATCGGGTGATTGGCGATGCAAACCACAACGATACCACACCCGCCAGCGTGGCGGTCAGCATTGGGAAGAAGCCGCTGACGCTCTCTGGGGTAACGGCTGCGTCCAAGCCCTATGATGGCACGACAAACGCGGACATCTCCAGCGTGACCTTCGACAAAGTGACCTTGAACCGAGGCACAGACTACACCGTCACCGCCAGCTTTGACGATGCCGGTGTGGGCAGCGGCAAGAGCATCACTGCCACAGTGACCCTGCTGGGGCAGACCGCGAAGAATTACGCCCTGGAGCAGAGCAGTTTCATGACCACTGGCAGCATCACCAAGGCCGCTGCGCCTGACTTCACCAAGGAAACTGCGCTCGTCATTGTAAACGGCCACGAAAAGACCTACACTGTGACGCTCCCCGCCCTGCCCACGCTGGAAACGCCCAAAGAGTACGGTGCACCCACCTATGAGCTTGGCGAGATCAAACTCAATGACGGCTACTACACCAGCGGCGCGAAGGTGGAAAACGGCGAGCTGACCCTGCCCATTCAGAAAAATGACGTGAAGACCACCGGCTCTGTGGGCACAGTGACCGTAGTGATCAAGAGCGCAAACTATGAGGACATCACTCTGACCGTCAATGTCAATGCGACCAACAAGCTTGTCTCCACTGTTACGGCACCTACGGTCAATACACTGACCTACAATGGTGCAGAACAGGCTCTGGTTACAGCAGGCAAGACCACTGGCGGCACAATGCTCTACCGGCTTGGCGATTCTGAGTGGAGTGAGCAGATCCCCACAGCGAAAAACGCCGGGGAATACACTGTTTGGTATAAGGTTCAGGGAAACGCAGAGTACGCAGATGTGGCAGAACAGAACGTGACTGTGACCGTAGCGAAGAAAGCGGTCACCGTTACGGCGCTTGACAAGAGTGCCTACACCGGCAGCACCGCGCCCGATCTGAGAAGCCCGGAAGCAGATAAGGATTACAAGGTGGAAGGTCTGGTTGGTGCAGACACCCTGAGCGGCACGGTAACATTGACTTACGCGCAGACACCGGATATGAGCAAACCCGGCAAAACTGCAATCAACATTGCGGGTACGCTGTCAAATGACAACTATGAGATCACCTATGTTTCTGGAACACTGACCGTTTCCGATCGGCCTTCCAGCGGCGACGGCGGCTCCTCCTCCGGTGGCTCGTCCAGCGGCGGCGGCTCCTCCTCCGGCGGCTCGTCCGGCGGCGGCGGCTCCTCCTCCGGCGGTTCGTCCTCCGGCGATTCCGGTAACTCTGGAAATGCCAGTCAGCCGGACACCGGCAAACCGAACAAACCGGACAAACCGGACAAACCGAACAAACCGGGCAAACCGGACAAACCGGATTCTCCTGTCACCAGAGAAACCAAGCCAGTTAAGCCGGATAAAAACGGTAATGTATCGGTGGACAACAGCTCTGTCCAGTCCGCCATCGGCAAGGCCAAACAGGATGCGAAAAAGAACGGCATAGCCGAAAACGGGATTGCCGTTACCGTTCCCATCACCCCGGCGGCAGGCCAGACCTCTTTTAACGTGACCATCAAGGCGCAGACATTGGATCTGCTGGTTAAAGAAAACGTCCGGCAGTTTACCGTAGCAACAGACCATCTGGTTTCGGTTAATATCGGGCTGGATACTCTGAAGCAGCTGGATACCGCCTCCGCTGGAGGGGACATCATCCTCCGGGCAGATAAGGTGGATGCGCTGCGTTCTACCGAGGCCAAAGCCGCCATAGAAACAAGACCGGCCTATGACCTGTCGCTGGTGTACCTCTCCGGCGGCAAGGAGACGCCGATTACCAACCTAAACGGCCATACTGTCTCGGTGCGCCTGCCCTACACCCCAGCAAAGGAAGAAGCTGCCGGAAACCTGTACGCAGTCTATGTAGATGACGCTGGCAAGGTGGAATGGATCACCAAATCCAGCTACAATGCCAACCTGAAAGCGGTGGTTTTTGAAACCGGTCATTTCAGCGTCTATGGCGTGGGCTACAAGAACCCTGCCCCGGCCTTTACCGATATTCATAACCATTGGGCTGCGGACAACATCCTCTTTGCAGCCAGCCGGGGACTGCTCTCCGGCACCAGCGACACCACCTTTAGCCCGGGCACCGGCATGACCAGAGGAATGTTCGTCACCGCCCTGGGGCGGCTGGCGGGCATCAACCCGGACAGCTACCAGACCGGGAAATTCAACGATGTGAAAGCCGACGCTTACTATGCGCCCTATGTGAACTGGGCGGCGCAGACCGGAATTGTGGGCGGCGTTACCGCCACCACCTTTGCGCCGGATACCAACATCAACCGGGAACAGATGGCGGTCATCATGGCAAATTACGCCAAAAAGCTGGGCTACGACCTTCCGAAAACCCTCCAGGCGGTGACTTTTGCGGACAACGCAAAGATCAGCAGCTGGGCGAAAGATGCGGTCAAGTCCATGCAGCAGGCAGGCATCCTGGCCGGGAAGAATGGAAATAAATTCGACCCCAAGGGAACCGCCACCCGCGCCGAGGTCGCCACGGCCCTGCGGCGGTTTGTGGAAATCGTCATTGACCCGCAGGCCGCAAACGGCTGGCAGCAGAATGACAGCGGCCAGTGGAACTATTACAGAAACGGGGAGCCGGTGAAGGGCTGGCTCTCCGATGAACAGAAGTGGTACTGGCTGGATAAGACTACCGGAATGATGTTTGCCGGCGGCTGGAAGCAGATTGACGGAAAGTGGTACTACTTCTACCCAGACGGGACGATGGCGGTGAATACCACCATTGACGGATATACCATCGGCTCGGATGGTACAAGAAAGTAACCTACAATAAAAAACGATTTGCCCGTATATCAGCGGACAAAAATAAACGCGGTCGGGGATCAAGAAACCCCACCGCGTTTATTTTTTCTCTTGTGTGAGCGACAAAACCAGGCTGCGAAACAGGTGTGGCAGCCTGTGGGCGAGGATGCACAGGCAGGATAATGAGACTCCCGCGTTGAACGCCCTCAAAGCATTGCGCTGCGCACCCATCAGCATGGGCCGGGGTGAACAGGCAGACAGAATTTTCTGCCCGATTTCTTCCACGTCCATACCTCACTACTACCACATAGTCCTGAATTCTCTTCTTTTATGGGTATACTCTTTTATTTTTTTCATTATTTTTACACTAATTTTCACTATTTTTACAGTATTTTTTACTGTCTCCCAAGCCGGTTCAGCACCAGCTGGGCGCACAGGCCCGTAAAGGCTCCTGCCACACAGCCGGCCGTCATCAGAAAGGGCAGGTAAAACAGCATGCCTTTTCCGGCAATTGCCACTGCCACCAGCATCTGGCCGGTGTTGTGGAGGACGGCGCCCAGGACGCTGGCCAGCCAAATGGCGCGGCCGCTGACCATGTGACGGAGAAGCAGCATGCCAAGCAGGCAGAGCAGGCTTCCGGTCAGGCTGTAGAGGAAGGTCATCATGCTGCCTCCAAAGAGGGAGCCTAAGAAAATGCGGACCAGTACCACCATCAGCACCTCGCCGGGGCGGTAGCGGTAGACTGCGTAGACCGTCACGATATTGGCCAGCCCCAGTTTCGCGCCTGGAATCGGGATGGGATTCGGAATCTGGAGCTCCACCACATATAAAATCAGAGCTGCCGCTGTCAGCAGCGCCAGCTCAGTGAGTTTTCCGGTTGTCATTCTTTTTTCTGATGGATGATCCTTCATGACGGCCCTTTCTTTTTTAACTACTAAAATATTCATACCTGCCTAAAGATTATATTATATCTTTTCATCTGGCATTACGAAATATTTACATTTTTAGTTCGCCACCGCGTCCAGCCCGGACGCGCTCTCTCCGTCCGCGTACTGAATGCTCAGCCGGTTCGGCAGACATACGATGGGAGCGGCCTCCAGCCAGTCCATGTGGACACAGATCTGGTCGGGGCAGTCCGCTGCTTTCACGCGGATCTGGTGATCCCGGATCTCGATTTCATTGCTTCTGCCCCCGTAGGTCACGGTAAAGGTCTGATCCCCCGCCTGAGCCAAATCCAGTGTATACAGGATTTTCCCATCCTGCAGAATTTCCACCTGTCTGCCGTGGCTTCGGGTCAGATTCCAGATCATGCCGCCGATTCCCCCAAGGAAGATCAAAGCGCAGAGCGCCGCCACGATGTAAACTGCTTTTCGATTCTGTCCCGTCCGCATCTTCTCTGTCATTCTGAACCATTATCCTTTACAATACTTTCTGCCCACTCTTTTTCACTGCGCAATTCTCTAGCGCTCCACGATCTCCAGCCTCTGCGCCGCGTCCCTCATCTCTATCTTATCACGCAGCCCTTCCGTTGCATAGACCTTTCCGGAAGTATCCACCAGAACCAGCTCAAAGCTGTTCCCTTCGTCATTTCCATGGATCCGCCAGTACTCTGCCGCATCTGCCTCGCCCATGATATAAAGAGAAGTAGACAAAGCGTCCGCCAGCATACCGTTTTCCGATACAACGGTCACGGAAAGCAGGCCGGAATCTGCCGGGTAGCCGGTGCGGGGATCCAGGATGTGGATATAGGTCTCCCCGTTCTCCTCAAAATAGCGCTCATATCCGCCGGAGGTAATCACGGCCTGATTCTCCACCTCCAGCGCCAGCAGCACGTCCTCAGTCCCGCTTCCGGATCCGGACGAAATCTCCGGATTCCGAATTCCGATTTTCCAGTCTGTCCCGTCCGGTTTCGTCCCCAGGGTCTCGATATTGCCGCCCAGGGACACCATACCCGAAGTCACGCCGTACTCCCGGTAAAGCTCCATGACCCGGTCGGAGGCGTAGCCCTTGGCGATACCGCCCAGATCCACCTGCTGCCCCTCGCCCAGAGTCACCTGCGCGCCTTCTATCTGAATCTGCGCAGCGTCCACCAGCGAAAGCGTGCTGGAAATTTCTTCCTGTGTCGGCACCCGATAGTCCCCGGCAGGGAATCCCCAGAGCTGCATCAGCGGATAGACCGTCACGTCAAAAAGACCGCCCGTGGACTGCAGGATGCTTTCCGCTTCTTCCAGTAATTTCAAAGTATCCTCAGATACCAGAAAAGATCCCGCAGCATTCAGCTGCGAGATCTCACTGGATTCATTTCCTGTGGAAAGCAAAGCATCCAGTCGTTCGATTTCCTTCATGGCTGCGTCCACAGCCTCCTCCGCCTTCGGTCCGTAAGCGGTAAAGCTCATAACCGTATCCATGGCGAAAAGCTGTCTGGTACAGGCTGTTCCCCCGTCTTCTTTTCCGTATTGCCGAATACAGAGCGCCGCAATCAGAAGACCCAGTGTTCCCAGAATGACTGACATGATTCGCTTCATTATCATAACCTCAAATCCATATTTTAAAACATTTCGATGATCTTAGCCGGGCACTTCTCCGCGCACTTGCCGCAGCCCACGCACTTGGTATAGTCGATATGGGCCAGATTACCATCCACGGTGATGGCCTCGTGCTCGCACTGCTTCGCGCAGACGCCGCAGCCCAGACAGCCCGCGGTGCAGGCCTTCTTCACAGCAGGTCCACGGTCGCGGCTTGCGCAGCGCACCGCTATCTTCTTGTCCGCCGGTACCAGCTCAATGAGTCCCTTGGGACAGGCCTTGGCGCATTTACCGCAGCCGGCGCACTTGCTTTCGTCTACGATGGCTACGCCGTTTTCTACACGGAGCGCGCCGAACTTACAGGCTTCCACACAGGAGCCAAAGCCCAGACAACCGTAATCACATTCCCAGACAGATATTCCTGACAGGACAGCCGCCCTGCAGTCGTGAATTCCCACATAATTGCACCGGACAGAGGTTTTATCACAGGTTCCCGCGCAGTGAACGTAAGCAACCTTACGCTCTGCAGCTTCCGCCTGCACACCCATGATATCGCCGATTTTCTTCACTGCTTCCGCATTGCACACCGGGCAGGCATTGACCGGAGCCCTGCCCTCCACGATGGCTGCCGCCACTGCGTCGCAGCCTGCGTAACCGCAGGCTCCGCAGTTATTACCCGGAAGACTTTCTCTTACAAGGCCGACGCGCTCGTCGGTCTCCACTGCAAACTTCTTGCTGACTGCCACCAGAGCTACGCCGATCAGAAGTCCGATTACGCCTACTACCAATGTCGCTATAATAACTTCCTGCATATTCTCCTCCTTATGACAGCGCCAGACCGCCAAATCCCATGAACGCAATCGCCATCAATGCCGCGCAAATCAGCACAATGGGCGCGCCCTTTAAGGAAGCCGGCAGAGCCTCATCATCAATACGGCTGCGGATACCTGCCAGCAGAACGATGGCAATGGTATAACCCACTGCGGTACCGAATCCGGCCAGTACGCTCTCGATGAAATTATAACCGTCCTGCACATTGGTCAGGGCTACGCCCAGAACCGCGCAGTTGGTGGTGATCAGCGGCAGATAGATACCCAGTGCCTTATAAAGGGGCGGAGAAGTTTTTTTCGTAAACATCTCTACCATCTGCACCAGAGCCGCGATGACCAGAATAAAGACGATGGTTTTCAGATAATCCAGATTCAGGGGCGTCAGTACGTAAGTATACAGAAGGTTCGCCACTGCGGAGGCTACCGTGATAACGAAGATAACCGCCGCGCCCAGGCTGAAGGACGTCTTGATATATCTGGATACGCCCAGGAAGGAACAGATTCCCAGGAACTGGCTTAATACCACGTTATTAACCAGCGCTGTTGTAATGATAATCAGAAGTAGTGATTTCATTTATTTCTGCGCCTCCTTTCCTTCTTTCTTCGCATGCGCGCAGGTCGCGCAGCAGCCGTCGCAGCCCTGTACCATGGCGTCCGCCCGGTTCTTAATCTTCAGGGCGTTCATGATAATAACCAGAAACGCCAGAACCAGGAACGCGCCCGGAGCCTTGATAAAGATAGCGATGGGCTTATAAGCAGCCGGCATCACCTGCACTCCGAATACGGTACCCGCGCCCAGAAGCTCCCGGATGAAGCCGATGATAGAAAGGGAAACCGTAAAGCCAAGGCCCATGCCCAGTCCGTCCATGGCGGACAGCAGAGGCGGATTTTTGGAAGCGTAAGCCTCCGCGCGGCCCAGAATAATACAGTTTACAACGATCAGCGGAATATAGATTCCCAGTGCGCTGTAGATGGACGGAACATAAGCTTCCATCAGAAGCTCTACCACCGTAACCAGAGAGGCTACGATGACAATATAAGCCGGCAGACGGACGTCGTCCGGAATCATCTTCCGAAGCGCGGAGATAACCAGATTGGACATCACAAGTACCACCAGTGTGGATACACCCATTCCAAATCCGTTGACAGCCGAGGTGGTAACTGCCAGTGTGGGACACATGCCCAGCATCAGAACCAGAGTGGGATTTTCTTTTATAACACCATTATAGATGCGTTCTGTACAAGGTTTCATCGTTTAATTCCCTCCCTGTATATCATTTTCAAAGAAGTCTACGGCCGCGTTCACTGCGTTCACCACAGCGCTGGAGGAAATGGTTGCGCCGGAGACACCGTTGATCTCGCCGGGGGCAGAAGCTCCGCCGGACTTGAACAGGGTGAACTTATCGGTCTTCACGCCGTTAAACTGACCCTTGAAAGCGTCCTCGCCTACCAGGGAACCAAGACCTGCGGTCTCATTCAATACCGTGAAGGAAATACCGGTCACGGTTCCGTCTGCCGCCATACCTACCGATATGGTGATCTCGCCTTCCATACCGTCGCCGCTGGAAGCGCTGATAACATAGCCTGCCACTTTGCCGGAAGCGTCCTTTCCTACGATGACTTCATTGATATAAGCCTTTCCGAAATCAGTGCCGTATACCTCGCCGTTCAGAGCGTCCACCTTGGCGGTCAGTGCATCGTCATAAGTAAACTCTGCCGCATCCGGGCAAACCTCCCGGTAGGAAGCTGCCTTGGCTGCCAGCTGCTGCTCGGCAATCTTGCCTTCCGTCATCTTGTATACGCCGCTTAAGGCCACGCCTGCAATCAGGGTAATCACACAGAGGGCTATGGCTGCGGCCGGAATCTTCTTTCCACCCTCTTTCTTCTTCCGATAGCCGAAAGGAACCGGAATAGAAATCTCGTCAATCAGCGGAACAAACATATTGCAAATGATGATGGCGTAGCTTACGGAGTCTGCGGAGCTTCCATATACACGGAAGACTGCGGCCAGAATACCAAGAACCACACCGTAAATCAGCTGTCCTTTGGAAGCCAGCGGACAGGTAACCGGGTCAGTCGCCATAAAGAAGGCTCCCATCACAATGCCGCCGCCTGCCAGCTGCAGAAGCAGGTACGGAACATCAAAGCCGTGACCGCCGAACAGGGCGATAAACGCAGTAAAGGATACCAGCACGGACGCCGGGATCTCCCAGGTGATGCCGCCCACGATCAGCAGATAGATACCGCCAAGCAAAAGTCCCGCTGTGGAACAGCCAATGACGCCGTTATTGGAGCCTAAAAAGGTCTGTACCAGGCTCACTGCATTGCCTGCCGCCAGTTCTGCCAGCGGCGTAGCGCTGCTGACGCCGTCTACCGTATAGGTGGACATGGCGCTTGCAAAGGAAATCAGCAGAAAACAGCGTCCGGACAGGGCCGGGTTCATAAAGTTATGTCCCAGTCCGCCGAAGCAGCACTTGGTAAACAGGATCGCAAATACGCTTCCGAGAACCGGTATGTAAAGGGGAACGCCGTTCGGAAGGCAAAGCGCCAGGAGAAGTCCTGTGACAATCGCGCTGCAATCTGTAATCGTGTTCTCTCTTCTGGTTGCCTTATCAAATAAAAACTCTGTCAGAACCGCCGCCGCGATGGACACCAGAATCATCATCAGCGCGGAGCTTCCAAAATGATAGATGCCCATGGCTGTAGCCGGTAAAAGCGCCAGAATCACGTCGCCCATGACCCGGCTGGTGGTCAGACGGCTCCGTGCATGGGGGCTGGAGGATACATTCATCAGTTTACTCATTTCTTCGCACCTCCCTGCTGGGCCTGCGCGGCTCTCTTCCTGTTCATAATCTCAGCCTTCGTCTCCTTGAAGGTCTGCATCAGAGGCTGCTTGGCCGGGCAGACAAAGGTACAGGATCCGCAGGCGATACACTCCAGGCCATACAGCTTCTTTTCATAACGGACATAGCGCTTTCTCTTGGCCGCATCCATCATTTCCTGGGGGGACAGTCCCAGAGGACAGACTCTGGTACAGCGTCCGCAGCGCAGACATGACGTCGCCTGCTTCTCTGCCAGTGCCACCGGATCCTCGCCCAATACCGTCAGCGCATTGTTGTTCTTGCAGATGGGAACCTCCAGATCTGCCAGCGCCATTCCCATCATAGGGCCGCCGCTTAAGTATTTCTGCGCTTCTTTTCCTTCCTGTATGCCGCCTGCGGCCTCCAGAACCTCTGCCATATTCGTTCCGATTTTCACAATCAGGTTACAGGGCTCCTTCACCACATCGCCGGACACCGTAAAGCCTCGCTCCATCAGCGGTGTGGACTTGCATACAGCCTGGTAAATGGCATAAATGGTCGCCACGTTATCCACCACGCAGCCCGCGTCGGCCGGAAGCATGCCAAGCTTCAGATCGATGCCTGCGATCACCTGGATTATGGAACGCTCGCCGCCCTGGGGGTACTTGCATTTCGCAGCGTGAACCTTCAGCCTGTCGTCGCCTGCGCAGGCTTTTTTCAGCGCCGCGATGGCTTCCGGCTTATTTTCCTCGATCAGGAAGACACCCTCTGCAGCCGGGAACAGCTGAAGCAGAATTCTCATGCCCTCTGCCAGCTCCATGCTTTTTGTGCGCATCAGCTGGTCATCACAGGTGATGTAGGGCTCACACTCCGCGCCATTGGCGATGACATAACGAATCTCGTCCGCGTTCTTCGGAGCCAGCTTTACATGAACCGGGAAACCGGCTCCTCCCATTCCTACAATTCCTGCTTTCTGTATACTTCCGAGAATTTCTTCTTTACTGAGCGCCTTGTAATCGCGCTCCGCGCCGATGCCCTCTGCAGGTGTGTACTGTCCGTCATTCTCGATCACGACAGACAACACCTTCGCACCGGATGCTGTTCTTCTGTTCTCAACAGCTTTTACCGTACCGGAGCAGGAGCTGACAATATTCGCTGATACGAAACCGTCCGCTTCGCCGATCAGCTGTCCCGCCAGCACCGTATCGCCCTTTTTCACCAGTGGCTTCGCCGGCTTGCCAATATGCTGGCTCATGGGAAATACCAGATCGCCCTGGGGAAGATAGGTACGGTAAGACGCATCCTTGGCGTACCGTTTTCCATCGTCCGGATGCACGCCGCCTTTAAATGTCTTCTTGAACATAAGCTTTTTCCTTCCTTCATGCTTTTGTAGCATTTGTCTCATATTCACTTTATCACACTTATTATTGGGATACAACTTTAGATAAAAAATAGACAATCTCCGAACAATTCCGAAAATTTTTTGACAATATTGTTAAATTTGTGTCGATAGACTTGTATTTGCGATCACTTTATTCTATCGCAGAATTGAACTGTATTCCAGTATTTTTTTCAATACAATCCGGATTTTTCGGACAAAAAACAGGATTTTCGTCCTCCGCGCACTCCAGATTTCGGAAATCCTGTTTGTATACAATTTATCTTTCTTCCAGTTTATTACAGATCATTCCAGCTCAAATTGACCGGTATATAGCTGATAATAGCGTCCTTTCTCCGCAAGTAGCGCCCCGTGATCGCCCCGCTCGATGATTTCCCCTTTTTCCAGCACCATGATGGCCTTGGAATTGCGGACCGTGGAGAGCCGATGGGCGATGACAAATACAGTCCGGCCCTCCATGATGGCGTCCATGCCCTTCTCGATGAGCCGCTCCGTCCGCGTGTCGATGGAGCTGGTGGCCTCGTCCAGAATCAGCACCGGAGGCTTCGCGATAGCAGCCCGGGCAATGGCGATAAGCTGGCGCTGACCCTGGGACAGATTGCTGCCGTCGCTGTAGAGCATGGTGTCGTAGCCGTCCGGCAGACGGCGGATAAAGGAATCCGCGTTGGCGATCCGGGCCGCCTCCCGCACTTCTTCGTCTGTGGCGTCCAGTTTTCCGTATCGGATATTATCGGCGATGGTTCCGGTAAACAGGTGGGTCTCCTGGATCACCATGGCCAGGGAATGGCGCAGATCGTCCTTCCGAATCCGACGGATGTCAATGCCGTCGTAGGTGATGGTACCCGCCTCGATCTCGTAAAACCGGTTAATCAGGTTGATAATCGTGGTTTTTCCGGCTCCCGTACTGCCCACGAAGGCGATTTTCTGACCGGGCTTCGCATACAGGGAGATGCCATTTAAAATATGTTTCTCCGGCACATAGCCGAAGACCACCTTGTCGAATTTCACATCACCCCGGAGTTTTCGCAGTTCCGCCGCGCCGCCCTGCTCCGCCGCCGGAAGCTTCCAGGCAAAGTGTCCGGTGCGCTCATCAGTCTCTTTTAATTTTCCATTTTCTACCATCACATTGCAGAGGGTCACATCGCCCTCGTCCGCCTCAGGCTCGGCCTCCATCAGATCGAAGATCCGCTCTGCCCCGGCCAGAGCCGTCAGAATCTGGTTGATCTGAGCCGTAAACTGGTTCATGGGCAGGGCGCTCTGGCGCACAAACACCAGATAGGATGACAGGCTTCCGATATCCAGAAAGCCGTTCAGGGTAAAGATACCGCCCACACAGGCCGATACCGCGTAATTCAGATAGGAAAGGCTGACCACGGTGGGCACCTGCATCCCCGTGTAGGTCAGGGCATCTGTAGATTCCTTTCGGAAATTCTCATTGAGCCTGCAGAAAATATCAAAATTAATCTTCTCATGGTTGAAGATTTTCTCCACCTTCTGGCCAGCCATCATTTCCTCTGCGAAGCCATTGATTTTGCCAAGCTCCGCCTGCTGCCGCTGATAATATTTCCGGCTTCTCTTGCTGTTGGTCCGGATAAAAATGCCCATGAGAATCAGAAATACCATGACGATCAGGGACAGCCGCACGCTCAAGACCATCATCATGACAATGGTGCCCACCAGGGTCAGAAAGCTCTGGATCGCCATGGCGAAGCTGTTGTTCATGGCCTCCTGCACCGTGTCCACATCATTGGTGAAGCGGCTCATCAGTTCCCCGTGGGTATGGGCGTCAAAATACTGTAACGGCAGGGTCTGTACGTGGGCAAAGAGATCGCTTCGGATCTCCTGCACCACAGTCTGGGCTGATTTGATCATAAGCTGATTGTAAGCCAGGGTTGCGAGAGCACCGCAGAGGTACATGACGCCCATGGCTGCCACGGCACTGACCAGACCCTTCATATTCCCTGGCATGATAAAGCGGTTGATAACCGGCTTCAGAAGATAAGTTCCCATGACACTGGCCCCGGTGCTCACACACACCAGAAGCCCCACCAGCAAAAACATCCACTTGTGGAGGCCCATATAATGAAGGAGGTGCTTCAGCGTATTCTTCGTATTCCTGGGCCGCTTATAACCCACATAACTGTACTTCGCCATTAAAGCTCCACTCCTTCCTTCTGGGATTCGTAAATCTGCTGATAGATTTCGCTGCGGGCCAGCAGCTCCTCGTGGGTGCCGATGTCGCTGACCTGCCCATCGTCCAGAATGATAATCTGATCCGCGTGCCGGACAGAAGAAATCCGCTGTCCGATGATGATTTTCGTCATATCAGGCAGGGCTTTTCCCATCCGCTCCCGGATCTTCGCCTCGGTGGCCGTATCCACAGCGCTGGTGGAATCGTCGAGAATCAGGATCTTCGGCTTCTTTAAGAGTGCACGGGCAATGCAGATCCGCTGCTTTTGGCCGCCGGACACATTGACGCCCCCCTGACCCATCTCAGTCTCATACCCCTCTGGCAGCCGCTCCAGCACCTCGTCCACGCAGGCGATACGGCAGGCTTCCTCGATCTCTTCCATGGAAGCGTTCTCCTTTCCCCAACGCAGATTGTCCAGGAGACTTCCGGAAAACAGGGTATTTTTCTGCAATACCATGGCAATGGCCTCTCTAAGATGCGCCATGGGGTACTCCTGCACCGGAACGCCGTCCACCTTCACCACGCCTTCTGTGGCGTCATAAAGTCTCGGGATCAACTGCACAAGCGTGGACTTGGCCGCGCCGGTCTGACCGATGACGCCCACCGTCTGGCCCGCTTCTATATGGAAGGAAATGTCCGAAAGCACATATTCCTTCGCCTCTTTTTTATACTTGAACCACACATGCTCGAAGTCCACGCTGCCGTGCTTCACTTCGATGTCCCTGGCCTTTTCATCCGTCAGATCCACCTTTTCGTCGATGACCTCCAGAATCCGCGCGCCGGAGGCCATGGAGCGGGTCAGCATCAGAAACACATTGGAAATCATCATCAGGGAATTCAGAATCTGCAGTACATAGCTTAAGAATCCCGTGAGCTCGCCCACCTTCATGCTGCCCTTCTGAATCAGATAGCCGCCAAAGAGCAAAATCGAAAGAATCGTGCCGTACATGACAAACTGCATGGCGGGCATGTTCAGGGCGGCTAACCGGAAGGCTGTCTCCGACTCCTTGCGGAGATTCTGATTACCCTCCTCGAACTTCTCCACCTCGTAACCGCCCCGGACACAGGCCTTGACCACCCGCACCGCCGTCAGATTTTCCTGGACAATCCGGTTCACCGTATCAATGGCGGTCTGCATCCGGGAATAGAGCGGGCCTACCTTCATGGTAATCACAAAAAGGGCCGTCGCCAGCAATGGCAGCGCCACAAAGAACACGATGGCCAGCGTATGATTGATGGAAAAAGCCACGCCCGTGGCCACCACCAGCATCATAGGACCACGGCAGAAGGGGCGCATACCCATGGACACTGCGTTCTGAATATTCGTCACGTCGCTGGTGAGCCGCGTCACCAGGGATGAGGAGCGGAAATGGTCGATGTTGGCAAAGGAATACCCCTGAAGCTTCTCATACTCGGCCTTCCTCAGCTCCGCGCCCAGTCCCTGACCGGTCAGTGCCGCGAATCGGGCGCTTCCCACGCCCAGCATCAGCGCTGTCAGCGCGCAGGCCACCATCTGTAAGCCCTTCCTATAGATGTAGATCCTGTCGCCGTTCGCCACGCCCACGTCGATGAGATCCGCCATGATGAGCGGAACCAGAAGCTCAAAGACGCCCTCTGTCATAATGCAGACCACCGCCAGGGCAGCGTATTTTTTGTACTGCTTCATATAAGAAAATAAGCGTATCAGCATCGTTATGTTCCTCCGAATGTTGTCCTTCTATCTTACAGGAGCTTTAAAAAGCTCTCCGCCGTCCGCATAAGCAGCCCGTCCGGGTACTCGTAAGTCTCTGTGTGAAGCCCCGGATACTCCACACCTGCTCCGATGCCGAAGAACGCCCCCCGGCAATGATTCAGGTAATGGCCGAAGTCCTCACTCCAGCGCATGGGCTCCTGCAGGATGCGGCCGCCACAGACTTTTAATACCTTTTTGGCGCAGGCGCTGTCATTTTCTGCGGCAGGGAAGACGTCCTGCTCCTCTGTCTCCAGGATAAGGCCGTCCTGTACCGCCAGTTCTTCCGCACGGGTCAGTACCATTTGACGCAATTTTTTCAGATCCGCGCCCCGCTCCGCCCGGAGGGTCAGCCAGACCTCCGCTTTCTCAGCCGCCGCGCCGAAGGCTTTTTCTCCCATCTGTACGCCGATGACGGTGCAAAGAGCCATACCGCTGTAGCCGTGTTCTTTCTTATTTAAAAATGACGGAATCCCGGTCAGAATCTGTCCCACAGCCGGGGCCGGGGAGATTCCCAGCTCCGGATAGGCTGCGTGGGTGGGTTTGCCGATAAAACGTAAGGTCAGGCCCTCGGAGCCGCAGGCAAAGGTTCCTTCCTTTGTATACACTTCGCCGAAGGCAAAACCCGGCAGATTATGCGCGCCATAGATTTCTTCGATCTCTTCCTTATCAAAGAGTTCACAGCAGGGCGCCGCGCCCGCGCCGGTCTCCTCGGCGGGCTGAAACAGAAAGTATACATTTCTGCCGGGATCCCGGCCCTCTTTTACCTGCTGCTCCAACAGAAGCACCGCGCCGCAGAGGGCCGACGCGTGGCCGTCGTGGCCGCAGAGATGAGCCGCGCCGCCCTCCGGTAAGGCCAATGCATCATAATCAGCCCGGAACGCGACGCCCTTTTTCGCCGAATCCGCCGTGCTGCTTCGGTAAACCGCGTAAAAACCTCCGCCACAGTCGTGAAGTTCCAAATTGGTACTTTCTTCCAGGAATTGCTTTAAGGCAGCCTTCGTCTTCCGTTCCTGCCCCGAGATCTCCGGGCAGGTATGGAGCCGATGCCGTAGTTCCTTTATCTGATTCTCGATCCGGCTTTTTGCAGTATTCCATTCTTCTGTCTGTTTCATTGCTTCACTCTTCTCTCTTTTTATCCCCTGTCCATCCCGTTTTGCCATGGACTTTTATTTCTTTTCTTCTGATACAGATTTATTTTAGCAGACCCATTTTTCCTTTTCAAGTTTTTAGAGGCTGCGCCTGTTCTTCGGCAGATCCTCCTCATCCTTCCCTGTTTTTGTAAATTTTACATTGAATTTTCATAAAAATGCAGTTAAGGGATTGTAAAACTCGCGTAAACTATCATATAATAGAAATGTTCGTGTAAATGAAAAAAACACTTAGGAGAAAAAACAATGAATGGAATATCAATTATCCTGACACTGTTAAGCGGAGTCGCTCTATTCCTTTTCGGTATGTCCATGATGGGCGACGGACTGAAACGGGTGGCAGGAAATAAGCTGGAGCTGGTGCTCTACAAGCTCACCAGCACGCCCTTAAAGGGTATTCTTCTGGGAACTGCCGTGACCGCCATCATCCAGTCCTCCTCAGCTACCACCGTCATGGTGGTCGGATTTGTAAACTCCGGTATGATGAAGGTGGCCCAGGCCATCGGTATCATCATGGGAGCCAACATCGGTACCAGTGTGACCGGCTGGATCCTCTGTCTGTCTTACATCGACGGCTCCAGTGGCATCGCCCAGCTTCTGTCCACCGCTACCATTTCCGCGGTAGTGGCTATCATCGGTATCATTTTCAAGATGTTCGTGAAGAAGACCACTTATAAAAATGTGGGCGACATCATGCTGGGCTTCTCTATTCTGATGGTAGGCATGCAGACCATGAGCGGCGCTGTCTCTCCCTTAAAGGAGAGTTCCTACTTCGTCAATCTGCTGACCACCTTTGAGAACCCGTTCATGGGTATTCTGGTGGGTATCGCTTTCACCGCCGTGCTACAGAGCGCGTCCGCTTCCGTCGGTATCCTGCAGGCCCTGTCCATGACCGGCAGCATCAGCTTTGCGGCGTCTCTTCCGATTACCATGGGTATCGGCGTCGGCGCGGCTTGTCCGGTGCTTCTCTCTTCCATCGGAACCAACAAGAACGGTAAGCGTACTGCCCTGATCTATCTGCTGAACGACCTGTTCGGTATGATTTTCTGGTCCATTGTATTCTACACGGTCAATGCTTTCGTGCATTTCCCGTTCATGGATATGACTATGCGGCCTGTGACCATCGCGCTTATGAACTCCGTGTTCCGTATGGCGACCATTCTGGTATTGGTGCCCTTTATCGGACTCATCGAGAAATTCGTCTTCTGGCTTGTGAAGGATGACCCGGAGGAGCTGGAGGATCAGGCAGACTTCGATCTGCTGGAGGAGCGTTTCCTGGCTTACCCGGCCCTGGCTATCACCCAGAGCCATACCGCTATGAACGGCATGGCCAAAAAGGCCCGCAAGAATCTGAGCCGTTCCTTCGCCCTTCTGAAGGATTTCTCCCAGGAGAAATACAACAAGATTCAGGAAAAGGAAAACCTCATTGATAAATACGAGGACAAGCTGGGAACCTACCTGATGCAGCTGACCGGTCAGCCCATGAACAGCACCCAGACCCAGCAGGTATCCGAATTTCTGCACACCTTAAGCGACTTTGAGCGTCTGGGCGACCACGCCGTCAATATTTCCAAGGTGGCCCTGGAGCTGGCCGAGAAGAAGATCAGCTTCTCCGAATCTGCCCAGTATGAAATCGGCGTGCTAAGCTCTTCCATCCGGGAAATTACCGACCTGACGGTAGACGCCTTCTGTACCGACTCTCTGGAGATGGCGAAAAAGGTAGAGCCTCTGCGCGAGCTCATCGGTATGCTCTGTAACGAGCTGAAGAACCGTCACATTACCCGTCTTCGGGAGGGCAAATGTGAATTCCAGCAGGGCTTCGCCTTCAACGATCTGCTGACCAACCTGGAACGTGTGGCAGCCCACTGCTCCAACGTGGCCGTAGCCATGATTGAGACCAACAGCTCTGAGTTCGATACCCACGAGTACGTTAAGAGCGTCCGTCATATGCGGGATGAGGCTTATCAGGAGTGTTTCAATGCTTATGCGGAGAAGTATAATATTGCAGCTCCGGAAAAGAACGAGAAGAGCGAGAAGAAAGAGAATAAAGAAGCTAAAAAAGCCAAATAATTTTACCCAAAAGATTCGCACAAAAGTGTGCGAATCTTTTTTTACGCAAAAACCGCATGTCGGAATGGCATGCGGTTTTCTTCATCTTCCATATACGAATATTCTGTCCCTACTGCTGCAATGTGTTCATATACTCATCAATCGCCGTAGTGGTGATCGCTACATCTGATGTATCCGGTTTGTTAGCGCTATCGTAGATGGAATAGCCAAGCCAGCATACCAGCGCCAGCGCCACCAAGCCTGCGCAAAGCTTCACAAGAAACTTTTCCCGCTTTTCCTTCGCCATAATCTGCTTCCGGTTGGCTTTCTGCTCTTTGTAACGATCTACTTTTTCCTGACTCATAATCTCGATTTCCTCTCTCGCTTTTTCACGGAATCCAGTCGGACTTCGTTCTGCTGCTTTTTATTATAGCATAACTTTGTGAAAAAGCTATGAAAAAATTATTCTTTTTCCTTACGCCACCACAATAATGCCGCCGTCGCTGGCATAGAGGCTACTGACTCCGGCTGTATCCAGAATCAGGAAATCCTTCACAGAAATCCGTTTTGCAATCTCTTCTTTCACAAACTGCGCCCGCTCGGGACAATTGCAATGGGAAATCGCCACAATCTTCTCTGCCGGATTCTTTATCTCCTCTGCCACGTAATCGGCCATACGCTTCAGCGCCCGGTTCATGCCCCTGGCCTGATCCTTCTGGCAGATGGTTCCCTGGGGGGTAGCTCCCATGACCGGCTTGATATTCAGGGCATTTGCCACAAAGGCCTTCAGATTGCTCAGACGGCCATTCTTCCGGAGGGCCTCCAGCGATTCCAACACAAAATACGTATGCTGATCCGCAATGTACGCGTCCACGGCAGCAATCACGTCCTCAAAGCTCATGCCGGCCTTTTCACAGGCTTCAATCTTCAGGGCAATCAACGTCTCTCCGATGGAGGCAGAGCGGGAATTAAAGATATGGATTTTCTTTTCCCCATATTCCTCCTCGTACAGCTTCTTACCCAGCTCTGCGCTGTTATAGGAGCCGCTCAGCTCTGCGGAAAGCGTCACCGCGTATACGTGATCCGCGTCGCAGGTGTAGGCTTCCATGTACCGGTGCGGAGACGGACAGGAGGACTTGGGACAATTGGGGCTGGCAGCCACTCTTTTCAGAAAGTCTGCCTGATCAAAGGTCTCATCGTCCACAATCAGATGTCCGTCAATATCCAGGGTCAGCGGCACACGTTCAAAGTGCCCGTCCTTCTTATAGCTTTCCGGCAGTTCTCCGCAGCTGTCCATGACAATCTTATAACTCATAACGTTCCCATTCCTCCACTGTCTCTATTTTCAACCGCTCAACATCTTCACGGTTTCCATACAAAATCTCATGATCTCAAAATTGTTTTATGTAGTTTTAAATACTACATTACATATTAGCACAACGCTATGAGCTTTTCAATACCTTTTATGATAAACTGTAAAATGCCTGCACCAGCCGCACCAGACTCTCCTGATCTGCGGTTCCCATCAGTTCCCGGCTGGAATGCATGGCCAGAAGCGGAACGCCGATATCCACGGTCCGGATGGGCAGAATGGAGGACGCAATGGAGCCCAGGGTACTGCCGCCCGCACTGTCGGAGCGGTTCACAAACTTCTGACAGGGAATCTCCCCGCTGTCACAGATCTGCTGGACGATGGCCACGGCCTCGCTGTCGGTGGCGTAGGACTGACTGCAGGCCTCCTTGATGCAGACGCCCTTTCCCAGCACGTTCTGATTGGTGGGATCATGCTTGTCCGTATGATTGGGATGGATTCCGTGGGCCACGTCCACGGAGAGCAGCATGCTGTCCCCGTAGGCTTCCAGAAACTGATCGCGGCCTCCGTCCAGAGCCAGCAGAATCCGCTCCAGCACCGCCGACAGGAGGGTGGAACCTGCGCCCTGCTTGGTACGGCTGCCGATCTCCTCGTGGTCGAAATAGGCAGCCACGTTGATTCCCCGCTCCCGACCGCCTTCTATCATAGCTGTAGTAATGGCCTGGACGCTGGTCAGATTGTCCAGACGGGGTGAGGAAATAAATTCCTCGGAAAGGCCCAGATAATCGCCGGTATCCGTATTGTAAAGTCCCAGCTCGTACTCCAGGATATCTTCTTTCTTCACCTGCAGCCGCTCCGCCAGACGGGTCAGGAACTCCTCGGAATCCTCCAGGCCGAAGACCGGAAGCATATCCTTCTGGCGGTTCAGCTCCACGCCCTTATTGACCTCCCGGTTCATGTGGATAGCCAGGTTCGGGATGGTCAGGAAAGGTTTTTTAAAGTCCACTAAGCGCATCTGGGGATGGAAGACGTCGTCACTTCGCAGCGCCACCCGTCCGGAAGCAGACAGGGGACGATCCAGCCAGGTATTTAAAATGGCGCCTCCGTAAACCTCCACATTGAGCTGGCGGTAGCCCGCCTTCTTCACCTCCGGCGAGGGCTTGATCCGCAGTCCCGGGAAGTCTGTATGAGCCGCCGCCATGCGGAAGGCGTCACCGGTCCGGTAGCATTTCCCGATGGCAAACGCCACCAGACTGGTTCCATGGTGAACCAGATAGTAACGGCCTCCCTTTTCCAGTTTCCAGTTTTTTCCCAACTGCACTTTTTTAAAACCTGCCTCCTGAAACTGCCGCTCCACGCTGGCGGTCACATGGAAGGGCGAGGTCCCCTCCTCGGTGAGCTGCAGGAGTTTTTCGGCGTGATCAATTTTATTCATAGGGATGTTCCTCCTTTGTCATGTTTTTCTATCTCACAGTATACATGAATTTTTACTTTCTGTGAACTATTTATCGAAAGCTCTGCTACCTATAAAACGAGTATAAAACGATATTTTCAAATCCAGGCTCTGTTTTCATTGAATTACCGGTTCGTTCTGTGTATACTAAAAACAGACTTTATTCTATTTTCACAGGAGGTTTCTATGATTTCTTTTCAGATGGAAGACGTAAAGGCTTTCATGAACCGGCTTTTACTTTCCCGGACCTTCGATGCGTTCCATGTGGTGGAGGGCAGTATCATCACCTACAGCACCTTCCATTTCGACGGGCATCTGCATCCGGACTATTATACAAAAGAAGAACAGGAAGCCCTGGGGCTTTCTGCGCGCCGTTTCGCGCGTTGGCAGGAATTAAAGCCCTTCTGCCTGGAGCTTATCAAGGGGAAACGGACGCCTCTGGGCTTTCGCTTTACCTTCCAGCTCTCACCGGAAAATACGGAAAAATTACTAAACCAGACCGCTTCCCCCTTTTCTGTGGGAGATGTAAACGGTCTGGCCTTAAATATCCGTTATGAGGAGGGTAACATCATCTGTACTACCGCCCTGTCTTTAAATCTCTTTACCATGGATAAATCTCTGGAGCACGCCTGGGATCAGATGGTTCAGCGCTTCTTCCTCACGCAGGATCTGGCCTTTCATCTGCTGTAGCCTATTCCAGTACATAGTGCAGTACATCGTCCTCCAGAAAGGTATTCAGGTTGTACAGAAACAGTACATCCGTAAAGCCATACTGCTTCATCAGCTTCTCTGCGCTGTCATAATAATATCTGGGATCCACCAGCACGATTTCTTCAAAGTCACCAGTCAGGAAGGGAACGAAGCAGTTGGCGTAGGAATCCTTTATAAGAAGCAGCTTCCGTCCGGTAGAAGCCATGGTCCGGATCTCCGTCAGCGGATGATTGCCGTTTAAAAACATTCCATACTTGTCCCTGGTTTTCAGCTTCTCTGCCGCGTACAGAGAGGCTGATTTTGTCTGCTCCTGCACATAGGTGACCACCAGTTCCTCTTCCTGATCCGGCCAGTACACCTCTATGGTATCGTCCGGTACCCGGTATCCGCTCCGGGCGGCCAGGGTTCCCTGAAAGCTGTCCGACACCGGGTACAGCTTCTTTTCCTCCCCGTTTTCCGCGCCCGGAAGTCCCATCTGTCCGGCTGCGCTCTGGTAGGCGTACCGCGCCCCCAGGGTCGTCCAGTGATGATCCGTCCGGTAATAGAGGGATTCCTCCCGGTGCTCCCGCAGCATTTCATACAGCGGGATTTCGGTCACCGGATTTTCCTTTTTCTCAAGATAGCTTCGGATTTCCTCCAGCTGTTCCGCCTGATCCGCCACCGGCGCGTACGCCGGAAGCTTCTCCCTCTGTACCGACGCCGCATCCGGCACCAGCATCAGATAGCATTTCACGCCCGTCTGTTTCCGGCAAAAAGCGCCTATGGCGTCCAGATTTTCCCAGACATTTTCCGAAAGCTTCGACGGCTCCTCCAGAAGCTGTCCCTCGCCCAGATAGACATCCCCGGATTTATTTTTTCCGAGCAGACGATCCGCTGCCGTCTGCAGCCTGATCCACTCTCTGCGGAAAATAAACTGATCCGTCTGATATTTTTCAAAGTTCCCCATAAAACGGCCGTCTGCCAGATCCGCCCAGCTAAAGACCGGCTTCTGCTGCAGCATCCGGTTCTCTGTATCGGAAAATGCCGTATCCTTATGAAAATAATTGGCTGCGGTAAATCCGGCCAGCAATACTGCAAAGCCCAGTCCCAGCAATTGATTCATACGTCTTCTGTCTCTCATACGCAAGCTCCTTTAAAACCGGAAATACAGAAACGGATTGTAGGTATCCCGGATAAGATAGGCCACCGCCAGTAAAAACAGCGCCAGATATCCGGCCAGGATCAGTCCGTCCCACCACTCATTTTCTTCCAGCTTTCTTAAGAGTCCAAAGGGCAGCGGCGTGGAAAAAAGCACCGCCAGAAGGAACAGAACGAGACCGGTCGTCAGATAATAAAGTCCCGCTGTATCCACCGCGCCTGCCGCGCCCTGTCCGAACATCACCGCCAGATACTGTCCTGCCGCGGACAGATTCGGACGGAAGAAAAATACCCAGCCAACCATGACCAGGAACAGGGTATAGAGATGTCCCAGAAGTGGCAATTTTTCTATCTTTCCTTTTAATACATATTTTTCAAAAATCAGCAAAATTCCGTAATACAGACCCCAGACCACAAAATTCCAGCTTGCTCCGTGCCAGAGTCCCGTACAGAACCAGACCACCAGCAGGTTGAAGATATGCCGCCCAGTGGTTACCCGGTTGCCGCCCAGCGGAATATAGACGTATTCCCGGAACCAGGAGCTCAGGGAAATATGCCATCGCCGCCAGAAATCCGTAATGCTTTTAGCGCAATAAGGATAATTGAAATTGGGCCGGAAATCGAAGCCCAGCATTTTTCCGAGGCCGATGGCCATATCCGAATAACCGCTGAAATCAAAATAAATCTGAAGCGTATAGGCAAGAACTCCCAGCCAGGCTGAAAGCACAGACAAGGAGGATAATCCTGTGAGCTCCTGATACATCATGCCCAGGTTGTTGGCCAGGAGCACCTTCTTAGAAAGTCCCGCCACAAAATACCGGACGCCGATTCCAAACTTATTCCAGGACATGTTCCGCTGCTGAAGCTGGGCGTCCACGTCCGCGTACTGAACGATGGGTCCCGCCACCAGCTGGGGAAACATGGAGATGTAAAGGCCGAAGGAAATCAGGTTGGTCTGCCGTCTGGCCTTTCCCCGATACACATCCGCCAGATAGGAAATAGACTGGAAGGTGTAAAAGGACAGACCAATCGGCAGGCTAAAGCTCAGATCCGGAAGCTGCAGGGCGAACCAGTGATACAGATTCTCCGCCAGGAATCCGTAGTATTTGAAAAATCCCAGAATCAGAAGATTCACCAGAATCCCCAGGGTCAGGCTTCCCCTTCCCTGTCTTCCCTTCTCCCGCTGCCTGGCAATGTCCAGACCCATCACGTAATTCCAGAGGATGCTGTAGATCATCAGGCCGATATAGACCGGCTCTCCCCAGGCATAGAAAATGAGGCTCGCAGCCAGCAACACCAGATTCCGGAGTCTTGCAGGCGCCAGATAATACACCGCCAGCACCGGCGGCAGAAACGCAAATAAAAATACAATACTGCTGAAAACCATAGTATGCTCCTAAATTCTCGTCTAGTCTGTCCGAAACAAGTCCTTCCGGTAGGCCTTTTTTATCTCGGCAGCCTGATCGGATACGGCGAACAGCACATAGACGCCATCGCTTCGAAGAACGCTCTGATTCAGAAGCTGCACCTGTTCCGGGCCATAGCCCTCAAAGTTTTTTATCTGGGTGTCCTTCCGCTCCCGGGCAGCCTCCAGCACCTGTTCCGCCTGGCTTTCCGAGCTGCATTCCACCAACAGAAGCTCCTCTACGGACATATTGTCCTGGGCTGTATACAGGATCCAGTGAACCAGTTCCCCGGCGTTCAGTCCGTAGAACCGCCGCAACAGCTGCGCGTTTTCCTGATTTAACCCCGATACCTCCGCGGCAGCTTCCACATCTGCCTGCAGCTTCCCGAAATCCACCTGTCTGGCGGTTCCCTTTACCGCCAGAGAGCCGCCCCCAATCAGGAGCGCCAGCAGCAATAGCTTTGCCAGCTGTAATATCCCGTCTCTCATAGGCCTGCCGCCTCCTCCATATGCGCGAGCCAGAGCGGATAGGGCGCGCTTTTCAGATGCACCGCATCCTTCTGATACCAGTCCTCATGTCCGGCCAGCAGCTGACTGTTGTCGATGTAGGTCAGCTTCCATTTTATACACATCTGTTTCAATGCCTGATTAAAGGTATCCACATCTGCCAGCGCCTGCTTTTTCTCTACCGCCTCCGGCAGCACGGGCAGAATGCCGTTGATGTAGATGGGCAGATCCGGATCCGCATCCCGGATTTCCTGCAGCCGTTCTTCGTAGCGCCGGATAAAAAGCCCGCTGTCTCCCCGGCAGTATTCCAGATCGTTTAAACCAATGGATAAAAACAAAACCTTGGGAGTCAGTTCCAAAGCCTTTTCTATCTCCTTCCCCGCCGTATCCGTCCGAAGCCCCCGCAGTGCCACAATGGAATCCGCGTCAAGAATCTGGTAATCCAGAAAGCCTGTCGCCACCGAATCACCCACCAGAACCGCGCCCTCAAAGCGCTCCACCACCGAGCCTTTGTCTGCCGTTCCCGCTTCGGTCTCCTGTTCCGCCGTTTCCTTTGCCGCCAGCTTCGCCTCTATTGCTTTTACATTTTCCTTTTCCTGCGCCTCAATCCAGGACACTGCCGGGTACTCTTCCGTTTTCTTCCCACTCCCTGCCTGTCCGCTGTATATCAAAATACCGCCTGCCGCCATTACCAGCAGCAGCGTATAAATTCCCCTTATCCTTTGCCGGTGCATTCTTCTTTTCCGTCTCTTTCTTCCTGCCATCTGCCGCATCGTCTCCGTCTGTTTTCTATATAAAATGTTACTTGTTTCAAATTTTATTTATGTATCACAGATATTTTTTTCTTCCTATAAATAGACGGATAACGACATCATTTAGTTTCATCTTTTTTATTATAACATACCCATCTTCTCTCTGTTTATAGATTTTTAAGAAAGTTTATAAATTTTTGTTAGCACTCACCTTGTAAGAGTGCTAATTTTCTATTGACTTTTCAAATCCGCGGCGGTACAATATCTATCAGTATGAAACATCATTATAAAAGGAGTGAATTGCAATGGCAAATACACATGGAAGCCTTTCCATTAACAGTGAAAATATTTTCCCGATTATCAAAAAGTGGCTCTATTCCGACCACGATATCTTTTTCCGTGAGCTGATTTCCAACGGCTGCGACGCTATCACGAAGCTCAAAAAGCTTTCCCTGATTGGCGAATACACCTATCCGGAGGGACATAAAGACAGCGTCCGCGTGGTGGTAAATCCGGAGGACAAAACACTGAAATTCATCGATACCGGACTGGGCATGACGGCAGACGAGGTCGAGGAATACATCAACCAGATCGCCTTTTCCGGCGCGGCTGATTTCCTGGAGAAATACAAGGACAAGGCCAATGACGATCAGATCATCGGTCATTTCGGACTGGGCTTTTACTCTGCCTTCATGGTAGCGGACGAGGTTCATATCGATACCCTTTCCTATCAGGAGGGCGCAAAGCCGGTTCACTGGGAATGTGACGGCGGCACCGAGTACGATATGTCCGAGGGAACCCGCACAGAGATCGGTACCGAGATTACCCTGTTCCTCAATGAGGACTGCCTGGAGTTCGCCAATGAATACCGCGCCCGGGAGGTTATCAGTAAGTACTGCTCCTTCATGCCTGTAGAGATTTTCCTGGAGAAGGCAAATGCGGAACAGGAATACGAAACCATCGACGAGTCCGAGCTTCGTGACGACGATGTGGTGGTCGAGCATATCCATGAGGACGCCAAGACGGAGGAGATCGAAAAAGAGGACGGCACCAAGGAGACCAAAGAGGTATCCCCGGCCCGGGATCGGGTCAAGATCAACAAGCGTCCCGTTTCCTTAAGCGATATCCACCCGCTGTGGACCAAGCACCCCAATGAGTGCTCTGACGAGGAATACAAGGCCTTTTACCGCAAGGTGTTCCAGGATTACAAGGAGCCTCTGTTCTGGATTCACCTGAACATGGATTATCCCTTTAACCTGAAGGGTATCCTGTACTTCCCGAAGATCAATACGGAGTATGATTCCATCGAGGGAACCATCAAGCTGTACAACAACCAGGTATTTATCGCAGATAATATCAAGGAAGTCATTCCGGAATTCCTGATGCTCTTAAAGGGCGTCATCGACTGCCCGGATCTGCCGCTGAACGTATCCCGAAGCGCCCTGCAGAACGACGGCTTTGTAAAGAAGATTTCCGATTACATCTCCAAGAAGGTAGCAGATAAGCTCACCGGTATGTGCAAGACCGATCGGGAAACCTATGAGAAGTACTGGGACGACATCAGCCCGTTTATCAAATTCGGCTGCCTGAAGGATGAGAAATTCTGTGACAAGATGAGCGATTATATCCTGTTCAAGGATCTGGACGGCAAGTATCAGACTCTGAAGGATCTGGTTCCGGAGGAGGAAGCCGCTGATGTGGACGTAGTAGAAAACCCGGACGACAAGCAGGAGGATACCGAGGAGAAGGAGCCGGAAAAGACGACCATCTTCTATGTAACCGACGAGGTACAGCAGAGCCAGTATATCAATCTCTTCCGCGAGGAAGGCAAGAATGCTGTCATCCTGAAGCACAACATCGACGCTCCCTTCATTTCCCATCTGGAAATGAAGAATGACAAGATCAAGTTCCAGCGGATCGACGCGGATCTGACCGAGGACTTTGTAGAGGCTGCAGACGAAGCAGAGCTGAAGGAGACCACCGATTCCCTGACCGAAATCTTCCGGAAGGCTCTCGGCAATGACAAGCTGGACGTAAAAGTAGAGAAGATGAAGAATGAGAATATCTCCTCCATGATTACTCTCTCCGAGGAAAGCCGCAGAATGCAGGATATGATGAAGATGTACAGCATGAACGGCATGGATCTGGGTATGTTCGGCGGCGGAGAAACTCTGGTCCTGAACGCCAATAACAAGCTGGTTCAGTACATTCTGGATCACAAGGACGGCGAACATGTGAATCTGTTCTGCGAGCAGCTTTACGATCTGGCTATGATCAGCCACCAGCCACTGGCGCCGGAGAAGATGACCAAGTTTATCAGCAGAAGTAATGAGATTATGATGCTGCTGGCAAAATAAAAGTGAACCGAAAGAAGGGCTTCTGCAAAACAGAGGCTCTTCTTTTTACTTATATTTCCGCATAAAAAGGAAGCCCAATCCGCTCTGTGAGACAGATGGGGCTTCCTTTTTTAATTCTAAAATACAACTATTACAGATTCACTTACAGTTTCGCAAGCTTCTCATACAGCGGAACCAGGCAATGATATGCCTCATCAAAGACCGGCTTCAGCTCTTCGTAAACCTTCTGGTTCTCTTTCTTCGGTTCTACGTGCTTCTCGAATTTCAGGAAACGCTTGATCTCATCGAAGCTGTCGAAGACGCCCACGCCGACGCCTGCGATAACTGCCGCGCCGATGGAAGTGGCCGCTTCCACACAGTCCGGCATATCAAATTTCACGTTCAGCACATCTGCCAGGATCTGGGTTACCACCTCGCCCTTGGCTCCGCCTCCGGTCAGGTTCATCTGCTCAATCTTCGCCTGCTTCCGGTAGGCCTTCAGAATCAGCTCCATATTCATGGCGATTCCCTCAATCACCGCGCGCACATAATCCTTCTTTTCATGCTCCGGCTTGATTCCCAGAAACGCCGCGCTGGTGTCCGGATTCCACCGGGGGCTCCGCTCACCCAGCATATAAGGCAGGAAAATCAGGTTCTGTGCGCCCGCCGGGGATTTCTCGATGAGCTTGTTCATCTCGTCGTAAGGCATATCGTCGCAGAGAGCCCGCCGTATATACGCATAGGAGCTGCCTGCCGCCTGCATGGTTCCGCAGGGCATGTATTTGCCCGGAATTACATGGGCAAAGCAGAATACAGTCTTATCCGGGTCAATAAAGGGCTCTGTGGTGGTTCCGCCGATCCATGCGGAGGTTCCGTAGGTCAGGTAAAATTCTCCGTCCTTAATGCAGGCTGCGCCCACTGCGGACACCGGGCCGTCGCCGCCGCCGCAGACCACCGGAGTACCTGCGTGAAGCCCGATTTCACCAGCTACCCTGTCCTGAATATAGCCTGCCACATCAATGGAACGCTTTAAGGTCGGCAGCTTCTCCTTGTCAATGCCTGCCGCATTTAAAATCTCGTCTGACCACTCCAGCTTCCGAAGATCCAGCGCCTGGGTGCCGGACGCGTCGGAATAATCGGTCACAAACTCACCGGTCGCTCTCTGGATAATATAATCCTTGGCCTGCAGCATTTTATAGGTCTTCTCATAGACCTCCGGCTCATTGGCTTTCAGCCACATGAGCTTTTCAATGCTGTAGCTGGCCGCTATCCGGTGTCCGGTAATCTGATAAATCCGGTCGGCACCGATGGCGTCCTCCAGCTGCTTCGCCTCTTTGACCGCGCGCATATCCGCCCAGATCATAGAATCCCTGAGGGGTCTTCCGTTCTTATCCACCGGCAGACAGCCCTGCATCTGGGCACTGAAAGACATGGCCGCTACCCGGCTTGCGTCCTCCCCATCCAATACGGCCTTTGTGGCCTCGCAGACTGCGTCCCACCAGTTTTCCGGATCCTGCTCCGCATAATTACCATGAAAAAAATGCACATCATAGGATGCGGTGTAGCTTCGCACCTGCCGTCCCTCTGTGGTAAAAAGCGTCGCCTTGTCCCCCGAGGTTCCCAAATCATGTGCAATCAGAAACTGTTCCATTTTATCTTCTCCTCCTTGTAGTCATAATATTTCCCAATACTTTCTTGCCGATTTCTATTATACTCCCGGGAAGGGGAATCTGTAAACCTCCTGTAACCACCTTTCTGTTTTTATTGACAACTTTTCGTCACTGTACTATGCTTTTTTTAGTATGTTTTTCACAAAAGAAAGGGTTTCTTTTATGGCAAATAACAAGTTCCGCTCCGACCGTGTGCTGTCCTATTTTCAGGCAGAATGGAAGGTTCTGCTGGCTGTCACAGTGTCGGGACTCATCTATAATCTGGGCCTGCTGGCCGGTCCCTGGTTCGAGGGGAAAATGGCGGCCTGCCTCATCGACATTTTAAATGGGAAGAAATTCTTTTCGGATATGCTGGCCCTGGCGCTGGCCTATGTGCTCGCCATCGGCGTAGTGCAGAGTTCTCGCTATATCAAGCGCTTCAACGGTATTCCCTTTGTCCCACAAAAGCTCCGTAACTTCCCCGCCATCCTTGAACACCGGAAAATTCAGACCAATCCGCTTTAGCGGATATTCAGACTCGTCATTCCTGTAAATTTCAATTTCCTTAATCAAGGCTGTGACCACATTTCTCTTTTCTTCGTCATTTATTATATTATAAACGCAGTCGAAATTCACCATGATTTTGTAAATATTCTCAAGAGTAATTGCCTGCTGCTTAATTGCATCTCGCCGAAGTCTGGCATCTTCGATTTTTTCCTCCAGCTCAACAATGACATCATATAGGGAATCTAACCGCAAGGTCATATCATGGAGCTTTCGTTCCCGGTATTTTGCATCAGCAGGGAGACTGTCAATTTCCCGTTCCAATCTTGTTTTATTCAAATCAACTTCCTTCAGCTTTGCCTGATAGCCCTCCAGTTCTTTATCCACTGCTTTCGTGTCAATCTGAACGCCAATCCGTTTTTTAATGGCCTGGGCATATTCCTCATTCCTTACGATCTCACGAATTGCCTCAATGACCATCGGTTCAATATCGGTCTTTTTCAGCATTGCCTTATATTCACAATGCTTACCCCTGACCATCCTATTCCGACTACATACATAATAGTAAATTTCTTTGTAAGTGCCATCTTTATTTGTCCATGCGTGTTTATTCGTATACATGGGACTTCCACAAACCGGGCATTTCAGCAGACCGGATAACAAATGAACTCGATCCCGCCCAATTTTTGACGGTTGCTTTACTCCGGTTCTAAGACGCTTGGCATGAGCCTTTTCCCATACCTCCTCACTAACGATTCCTTTATGCTGTCCCTCTGTCAGAATGTAATCGTCATTTCTTTTCATCTGGTAATCGTTTTTTGTGCCTTTGACTTTTTCCTTCGTTCTCCGTCCATAAGCAATTTTACCGCAATAAACCGGGTTATCCAATATCAGTTTAATAAAATGTCCTGTCCAATCCTCTAATGTGCCATGCTGCCTCGGAATTTTCCGTATACCTTGTAAGTTCAACTGATTCGCAATACCACCCAAACCGATTTCCGATGAAGTATATAATTCAAAAATCTTCCGTATTGCCACAGCCTCTGTTTCTTCAATCATCAGCTTGTTATCTTCCAGTGTATACCCGTAGGGAGCAAAGCCACCATTCCATCCACCTTGCCGTGCCTTTTCGCGCCGCCCGTTCATCGTCTGCTCGATAATATTCTCACGCTCAATCTCAGCCACAGCAGATAGTACAGAAATCAAAAGTTTTCCGCTTGTCTGAGAGGAATCAATCCCTTCTTCTATGCAAATCAGATTTACACCATAAGATTGAACCAACTCCAAAGAGTTAAGTATATCTGCTGCATTACGGCCAAACCGTGACAGCTTATACACTAAAATATAGTCAATGTCCAAGCCATCCTCAATATCTCTGAGCATTTTTTGAAAGGCAGGCCGTCCCTCAATGGATTTACCGGATTTACCGGCATCTTCATAAGTATCAACAACGATCATTTCCTCACGATCCGCAAATCGTGTCAGCATATTTTTTTGACCTTCCAGGCTGTATCCGTCCACTTGCATCTCTGTGCTGACCCTCGGATACAAAACACAGCGTTTTCCATATCGGTTCATAATTCATACCTCCAAAATTTACTTTTGGAAAATATCCTATGTAAAGCTGCGATTCTCACGCAGCTCCGTCAACCTCGCCCAGCACTCTCATACCATATTTCTCGATGATATGTGCCAGCGAAGTAATAAACGCTTCAAATTTTTGTTCCGCCAGAAGTTCTTCTGACCGGATTTCATCTGAAGGAATCAATGCGCTTTTATTCTGGATATTCTCCATTCAGAATCACCTCCGCAATTCCTAACGAAATTATAACTCTACTTGCACAGCCTGAAAATGATACGAGCCTTTCGGCACTTTTATGTAATCCCCAGACTGCACAAGAGCGTCTTGTTTATATTTTCCATGTCATCCTTGTTTAGATGACCAATATAGTTTTTTAACCTCGACTTGTCGATTGTTCTGATCTGTTCCAGCATAACAACAGATGGTTTCACCAAACCGCATCTGTCATTTAAGTGGTAATGCGTGGGGAACTTTCTGTTTTTTTTGCTTACACTGGTAATTGCTGCAATAATAATCGTAGGACTGAAACAATTTCCCACATTGTTTTGAAGAATGAGTACAGGACGAGAGCCACTTTGTTCGGAGCCGATACCAGGGCTTAAATCAGCCGAATATATGTCACCTCGATGGAATTTTTCAAACATCACTCTCGCCTCCTTAATATCTTAATACTTAAACAGCCGCACCAGTCTGAAAGAAATCTTCGGATAAAAACCTGGTGCGGCTACTGTTATTCTGTTCGGATTACTCGTCATATTTGCCACGCATCCCTGACGCCGGGGACAGAACAGGTCTCCGCTGGCGCGGCTGTCATAACTCCGCAGCGTCGTTCGTAGCGTGCGCCGCAGGGTTCCCCCCAAGTCTTTGGCGGGCCGTGAGGAAGTATCTTTAAGCCCCCGCGCCCTCATCGCGCCGGATGTGCCACCATCCGGGTCACAGGGACGTTGATCGCTCCGAAACAGCTTGTCCATCACCTCCTGGCTGCTCCATCTTCGCGGCGTCCTGCACTCGCTCATGCGCGGGTTATGTACCTGTTCTGCCGTGTATTCAGTTGTCAAAGGTCAGCGAAAGAAAAGCTCCTTCTTGACAGCCATGACAAAAACAGGCGATTTGTCCTGTCTGTACTGCGATTTATTTGAAAAAATATGTTGCCTTGTCCCTTCATAGAAGCTGCGGACAGCGCAAGCTCCTTATAAGCACAATAAAATAGGTACTATCGTGCCTAAAAACGCCTTTTATGAGGTTCTTCCTGCAAGGAAATGGGCACGATAAAATATAATTAAGGAGACGATAGTGCCTATGGAACTGATAAAAGAGCTGGGACGAAGGATACAAAAAGCGCGTAAGGAAAAAGGATTGACGCAGCAGGAACTCGCAGATCTGAGCCACGTTTCTCTAAAGCACGTTCAAGGCTGCGAAAGAGGGGTGAAGAATCCTTCTTTTGAGGTTCTGCGCGCTTTTTGCAAAGTCTTGAATTTATCTTTAGATTCCCTGATGAATCTCGATCTGCCCGAAGATGAGCAAGCCGCCAACGATATGCGGCAGCTTTACCTTTCGTGCCCTCCGGCTGCCAGAAAAGTGCTGTTAAACTCGACCCGCGCGTTGACTGATGAGCTAAAAGAGATGGTGCAGACGGCTGGGGTTGACCCATATGAACATTTAGAGAATAAGTAAGCCGGTGGAGGAATAAAAACCCCCACCGGCTCTCTTTTTGCCGCTATGCGGCGGTCAGGTTATTGGGCCGTATCCAGCAACCACGCCAGCTTCTTCAGTCCGCGCCGGATGCTCTCCCACACGCGGCGACGGTCAGCACCCTCGATCCGGGCGATCTCGGCCACCGTCATGCCCAGGTAAAACCGGGCGTAGATACGCCGGGCCTGGATGGCTGTCAGCTGCATCAGCGCGGCATACACTTCCTCCCGCAGCAGCTTCTGCTCCAGGACTTCCTCCGGGGTGAGTGGCCGGTTGAGGGCATCGTTTTCAATGCCATCCTCCCGGTTCAGAGAGTAGTGAGCCTTGTGCCGGAACTTCCGGCGTTCATAGGCGGCATCGTCCTGCTCCTGGCCCCGGATCGCGGCCACGACTTCCTCGGCCACGTCTACAAAGACATCGGTTTTATACACATCGGGATACAGTTCCCGAAGATTGATCTTCTGCATTATGTACCTCCATTTCGATTCACGGGTTGACGGGTGAACCGAAATGAAGGCGGTGAGCGACACCTTTCGGGGAAATTCCCGAAAAAACGACAAACAAAAGCGCCAGCATCCGAAGAACGGCGGCTGGCGCTGCTAAAAGAGGACTTATGACGCTTATGGACCAGCCACGATAGTGCCTGTTCATAAGCAGATGGGGGCCGATTGACGGTCAGGCTTTTTTTGACAGGTAAATTCCTGCCGAATTATGTCGAAGCGGTCTTTGCTTCACGGCGGCTCCCTCCTAAAGCCGCCGTGTCAGCGTGTAGTCGTCACTCCTTTGTCGAGGGCATAAGGAACGGCGGCCTTGATGTACTCAAAACCGCCGCAGTACCCGGAAAATCCATTTTGGGCGCACAAAGCTGCCTGCCCTGCAACGGTTTTTTTCTTTCCCCGTCTTGCGGGGCAGGATCGCTTGGCTTATTCGGTTTTAGTCTTGCTCTTGTTCGACTGCTTCTTTCAGCCGGTCAAAACTCTCATCGCTGATGATGTGTTCAATACGACAGGCATCGGCCTCCGCAGTTTTGGGGTCAACGCCTGCGGTGATAAGCTGCTCGGTAAAGAAGCAGTGACGCTCGTAGATTTTTTCGGCTACCTCGCGGCCCACATCGGTCAGATGGAGAAAGTGATCTTCGTCCATCATAAGAAAGCCGCCGTCCCGCAAGGTAGCCACTGCATGGCACACGCTGGGCTTTGACACCTCCATGTGCCGGGCCACATCTACGGAGCGCACCATACCGCGTTTCTTTTGGAGAACAAGGATGGTTTCCAGGTAGTCCTCCCCGGACGCATGAAGTTTCATCTGAACCTCCTTTACTGAGCCAGCTTCCAGCCGATGGCCTCCTGTCTGGCCGATACAAAATCGGCATACAGGCCCTTTTGCTGGATCAGCTCCGCATGAGTGCCGCGCTGGACGATATGAGCGTTGTCCAGTACAAGGATCTGATCGGCGTTGCGGACGGTTTTCAGACGGTGGGCAATCATGATGATGGTCTTGTCATGGGTCAATGCCTCGATAGCCCGCTGCAATTCATCCTCATTCTCCGGGTCAACGCTGCTTGTTGCCTCGTCCAAAATGATGATAGGTGCGTCCTTCAGCATGGCGCGGGCGATGGAAATCCGCTGTTTCTCGCCGCCGGACAAAGTACCGCCTCCCTCGCCAATCACAGTGTCATAGCCATCCGGCAGGGCAGAAATAAAGTCATGGCAGCAAGCCTTCTTCGCCGCCTCAACCACCTGCTCATGGGTGGCGTCCGGGCAGCCAAACTTGATATTGTTCTCAATCGTATCTGCAAAGAGGTATACGCTCTGGAACACCATCGAGATATTCTTCATCAGGCTGTCCAGCTTAAAATCCCGTACATCCGTACCGCCTATGGTAATCTTCCCGGCATTCACATCCCAAAAACGGGCAATCAGGTTGCACATCGTTGTCTTTCCTGCCCCGGAAGGGCCGACAATGGCCGTAGTCGTTTTTTCGGGAATGGTAAAGCTGACCTGATCTAATATCTTACGGTCTGCGTAGGAAAAATCCACCTTGTTAAACACGATCTCGCTGGACTTCGGCGTAATATCAGCGCCTTTCTCGTCCATTACCGGCGTGTCATCAATGGAGTTTGCCGTATCCATCGAGGCCGCCAGCATTTGCAGCAAAGAGGCCATATTCCCGGCGTTCTCCAAATCGTTGAACACCATGAAAGAAGCAATCACCAAAATCAGACCGTAGGCCAGCGGCAGGGAGCCGTCCAGCCAGAACCAGACCGAGGCCAAAAGCAACAGGACGCTGAACACCCGGACAACAGCCTGTTTGATAGCGTCATAGGGAACGCTGGCCTTTGTCAATTTCAGGTTATCTCGGCAGCTCGCCTTAATTGCACTGCCGATAGACTGCGTGCTGTCCCGTTCCAGTCCAAATGCTTTGACAATCCCCATCCCCTGAATGTACTCCAACACAGACTCCACAAGGGACTCCTGTGTGTGCTGGCGTACCCCGCTAAGCGCGGCAGATTTGCGAAGCGCCAGTTCCGCCGCCGCAAGGTAAATCAGGACACCGGCAGCGGCCACAAGACCGATCCGCCAGTCAAATACCAACAGGACGATGACGAGGGCAACCGAGTTGAAAAAACCGCCCAGCACTGACACCAGGACACGGGCTGCTGAGTTCTCTACATCACCCAAAGTTGTTGTGACAATGGCGGTAATATTCCCGATACTATTCTTGTTGAAGTAGCCCATCGGGATGTAGCGCAGCCGATCTCCGATGTGGATACGCTTTTCCGCCACCATGCAATAGCCGGTTTCCGTCTGCTCCATCGTGGAAAAATAGGTCGTGATGATACGCCCAATGAGGGAAACGGCCATAATCCCCAGCGAAAGCCAGATAAACTTTCCGTCCCGGTTGTCAGATACCAGTGCACCAATTACCACAAAGAGGGCGGCAAACTGCATGGCTGAAAACAGCCCGGACAGGAATGAGAATAACAGGGATTTTTTTAGAAGCTCCTTTTTGCTGCCTGCAAAAGCAAAGATTTTTTTCAATGTTCCATACATCTGACAACACCCCCTTACATCTGGTCTTTCGCGCCGATGTGCGCCTGCCACATATCCCGGTAGAGGGGGCAGGTTTCCAGCAGCTTCTCATGCGTACCCTGTGCGTGGATGGTTCCATCCTTCACCACAACGATGTTATCTGCGCCAACAATGGTAGACAGCCGGTGTGCGATCACAATCAGGGTCTTGCCGACAGTTAAAGTGGAAATGGCTTTCTGCACCAGCGCCTCATTCTCTGGGTCGATATAGGCAGTTGCCTCGTCCAAAATGACAACCGGCGCATTTTTCAGCATGGCGCGGGCGATGGCAATCCGCTGGCGTTCACCGCCGGAAAGATGGGAACCGGCGCTGCCGACAACCGTATCATAGCCATTATCCAGCTTGCGGATAAAGGCGTCGCAGCCGCTTTGTTTGGCTGCCTGCTCCACCTCTGCGTCCGTGGCACTGGGTCTTCCCATGCGGATATTCTCCCGGATACTGCGGTTAAACAGGTAGTTATCCTGAGATACATAGGAAATCTGGTCTGCAATTTCAGACAGCGGCATATCCTTCAGCTCATGGCCGCCGAGGGTAATGCTGCCGGATGTAACATCCCAATACCCGGCAATCAGCTTCGCCACCGTAGACTTGCCGGAGCCGGATGGCCCTACAAGGGCGGTCATGGTTCCGGGGTGGATGGCGAGATTCACATCATGCAAAACCTCTGTTGTCCCGTCATAGGAAAACGACACAGACCTGAGAGAAATGCCGGTATCTTCCAGCTTGATCGGCGTTTCTTTATGGTTCAGTTCTTCGGCGTTCAGAAGCTGGCTGATTTCTTCCACATTTGTCCCCAGTACAGCCAAATCGTCCGTAAAGGTAAAGGCCGCAATAATCGGCCCGATCAGCCCCAGCGAGAAAATCACAATGGACAGGAAGGTGGAAAGCTCCAGACTGCCGGAGAGCCAGAACGCGAAGCCGCAGGGCAGCACGCAGATTAGCACTGAGGGCAGGATGGCGTTGTAGGCGCTCATGGTTTTCTGGTTTTCACGCATCCAGTCCACATAATAGTTGGCGTTATAATTCACCGCGTCAGAATATTTTTTGTAGGAACCGGCGGACTGGCTGAACGCTTTTACCACCTCAATCCCGCCGATGTATTCTACAATGGCGTTTGCCATCTGCTTTCCCGCTTTAACCGCGCCCTCCCATTTGACGGGATAATTCTTCATACCGGCGGACATGACAGCAAGGCCCACCACCAGCGTAACAAGGGACAGGAGCGCCATGCGCCAGTCCATAACGAACAGATATACGACAATCACCAAAGGCACCAGCACATTTGCGGTCATTTCCGGGAGCAGGTGTGCGAAGGTCGATTCCATGCCTTCAACCCGGTCAACAATCGTCGTTTTGTACTGGCCGGACGGAGTATCTAAAATCGTCCCCATCGGGACGCGGGCCAGCTTTGCGGTGATATTCTCTCGCAGATCGCGCAGCGTGTAATAGGTCGCCGTGTGGGAAATCGTTGTAGAAAGACTGGAAAACAACACTTTCCCAAAGTAGCCGCACAATGCAATAATACCAGCGGTCACATAGCGGGAAAAATTCTGTTCCCCAGACAACATCATTGTGACAATATTCGCCACGCAGAAATAGGGCACCATCTGGCAGGCCACGCCTAATACCGCAAGGATAACACTGCCGATGAATTTTCCATGATAGGGCTTGCCCCATCCCCATAAGACGCCTATGGGCGACTCTTTCTTTTCCTCCTTCATTCTGTGGACACCTCCTTCTTCATATCACTCAGAAAAAACTTTAGTAGGCGTTTTCGGCCATCGCTGTCCTCTATGGAATAACTTTCCTGAATTTGCCCGTTTTCTAAGTGAAGGACATAATTGCAGCAGCGTAGAATAAATTCCGGGTCATGCGTTACCACAAGCGCAGTTCTTCCAGTATTCGCCACCTGATTAACAACATTGGCAACCTGCCTCATGTGAAACAGGTCAAGGCCGCTGGTCGGTTCATCGAATAAAATCAAAGGGCGCTCCGAAGCAATCGCAGAGGCAACCGCCACGCGCTGCTTTTGGCCGCCGGACAGTCCCATCGGGTGGCAGTCCTCATAAGGCAGCAGGTCCATCTCCTGCAAGATTTCTCTTGCCCTCTGCTTATCCTCAGTTCTCATACTGAGCAGAATTTCATCCAGAACACTTTCGGTAAAGAGCTGGTGGTTTACATCCTGCATGACCATATAACAGAGTTTCAATCGTTCTTTTCTGGAATAGTTCTTGCTCTGATCCTGCACCGTTCCTTTGAAGTGCTTTTCCAACCCGCAGAGGCACCGGGCAAAGGTGGATTTTCCCGCACCATTATGTCCGATGATGGCCGTGGCGCTGCCGGATGGGAAAGAGGTTTCCGTTATATGCAAGGTTTCCGGCTCATGCTTATAGGCGAAGGACACATTCTTTATCGTCCAAACCGCCTCATTCATTCTCTGCGGCGTGCCTACAACTTCTGAAAGCCCCGCAAGATCAAGAGGGCGCAATCCCATATCATCGCGCTGTCTTGCCGACAGGCCGCAAAATTCCTCTGCTGTATAATCACCTTCGATTTCTCCATCTTTTAGGTACAGGACACGGTCAAAGAGGCCGGACAGATAATACAGCCGATGTTCAGAGATGATGATGGTCTTTCCCTGCGATTTCAAAGTAAAGAGTAGCTGTCGAAAATCAGCGATAGCGTATGCGTCAAGGTTGGATGATGGCTCATCAAGCACATAAATATCCGGGTCAATCGCCGCTGCCGATCCGCAGGCGATTTTTTGCTTTTCACCGCCGGACAAAGAAAAAATACTTCTATCAAGCAGCGGCTCCAACTTTAGCTGTGCAGCTACACGCTTTACACGGTCACGCACAAGATCTTCCGCTATGCCGTGATTCTCTGGGCCGAAAGCCAGTTCGCTGGTCGTGTCCACATTGAAAAACTGAGAACGCGGATTTTGAAATACAGAACCGACTTTCAGAGAAATATCAAACAGTGACAGGTCACGGGTATCCTTTCCATCCAGATAGACGGAGCCGGTATAAGTCCCCTCATGATAATGGGGGATCAAGCCGTTAAACAACCGGGTCATGGTTGTTTTCCCACAGCCGGAAGTCCCGCAGAGCAGGACAAAAGAACCGTCCTCAATGGTGCAGGAAATATGTTTCAAAGCGCCACCGGCCTGCCTCTCACTGTCGGGAAGGGTACTGGCAGGATAAGAAAAGGACACATCTTGACATTCAATCATTTCCTTCACCCCCTTGCGGCAAGCACATAGATTTGCGCTGCAAATGCTCCCAGACAGATCAGCAGGAAAATAACATCCTGCACATGAAAACCCAGCTTACAGATATTCGTCCGTTTTACCGGGCCTCCCAATCCCCGCGTAAGGGCTGCCTGGGACAGTTCCTCCCCGATTTTGACGGAGCAGATCATCATGGGAACAATCCGATACTCTAAAATCGTACCAGCTTTACCACCGCCAAAGCGGACGCCACGCATCCGCATGGCGTCCCCAATGGCGCTCCATTCTTCCGCAACCGTGGGAAAGAAACGGAACATCACGGACATGGGAATGGTAATCTGCTGCGGCAGGTGGAGTCGTTCCATCGCTGCAACAAATTCGCTGACCGTGGTTGTAGTTACCACGAAATATCCCATGACCACGCTGGGGGTGAACCGCAGAAGAATACCAACGACGGCTACTGCGATGTAGTTTGCTACGCCGGTCAGTCGGGACATGCCGAACATTTCCAGGCACAGACTGCCTCCAAAAATCAGGATATAGAGAACAGCGCCTTTCCATTTTCTGGCCGCTGACAAAAGTAACAGCGGGATCGCCGCCAACACGATGATGTAATACTGCATGATACCTTCATACGAACCGCCTAAAATAAAGACAGCTATGGTAATCAGTACCGCCAGTTTTGTCCGGGGGTCTAATAAAATTCCGCTATTGTTTTTTTGACTTGCAAGAAGTTCGCGGCTCATTACACAATTCCCGCCCGCTCAAAGTGCTTTTTGAAAATCTTCTGTCCGATCAGGCCGCCGACAAGACCACTGACGAAAGCAGCAATAAGCAGTGCCGGCAAAATCCAGTCTGGCATATAAGCCATGAGCGTGTCGGCATATTCCTGACCGTAGCCGGGGAGCAGGCTCTGGTAGTAAGCGTCACGCGTCACAACGATGGGAATAAACGCCCCGATTACCCACATGGAAAAAACGCCGTGGATCAGCACTTCACGCTTGGCGTTCTTGTAGTCACAGGCTTTCATCATAAAATCGGAAATCAGCCCGAAAATCAGCCCGGTAGGGATGCACCACCAGCCCATGCCGGTCAGCAACATAATGATACCGAGCAGCACCCCGCAGATGGTAAGCATACCGAATTTTTTGATTTTGGAGAAGAACAACATCATCGGAATACCGCCCACAAGCGGCACGATCACGCTGATAAGCGGAATGAAAATCGGGATAAAACCGATGGACGCCGCAGCGAAAATGACGATAAAATAAATCGCCGTGAAAATACCGATATTGATGAGATCCTTTCCTTGCAATTTGTTGTTCATTGCGAAACCTCCTAACATGATTGCTTTCTCGGTTAGATCTCGCTAACCAATTCTAATGGTAGCACATATTCAATTATGCTTCTATGCACATATCAGTATTTTAGGCCCGTATAGCAAGGAGTTTTTTCGTTTTGCCAGCATATCCATTGACCGTGAATTTTCTCGCGGGTATAATAATATTAACGATTTTGTGTGATGAAAGGGGCGAAGCAGTTGCGTGATATGATATACAGCATTTTAGAAAACAGCGATACTGTTTCTGATGTGACTTTGAAAAACAGTCCAAATAGCAGCACATTGCTTTTGGATCGGGCAGATGGCAAGGGACGCATGACATTCCATACGCTCTTTCCGGGGCTGACTTTGGCTTTTATTTTTGTAAATGCTCCCGTATGGCCGGAGTCGGATGAAAATTCAAATCTAAAGCCTTTGCTGATTAACTATTGCGTTTCAGGCAGAAGTGAATTGCTTCTGGATGACGGCTCTTACATTTACCTGAAGGAAAATGATTTTTGTGTCAGTGAACAGACCGCACAGAAAGAATATATCTTTCCTACGAAGCAATATCAGGGGATAAAAATATATTTTGACCTGTCACTTCTTTTACAGTCCTGCGGTGAACTTTTGAAATCTTTTTCACTTGACCTCCCTACGCTGGAAAAAAGTTATTGTGGCAACCATAAAACATATATCAACGAAGCGGACAGCGAGCTGGAAAATATATTTCAAAAACTCTGGCGGCTATCCGAAAGACCCTCGGCCTTCCATTTGCAAATCTATACTCTTGAACTTCTCCACCGGCTTCTTAACATGGAAATCCGGCCTCCGAAAACTTGCGGCTTCTACACGGAAACACAGGTTGAAATTGCAAAAAGGGCGGCACAAATCCTTTCTGATGACCTTCGCCAGCACATCCCTGTAAGACAGATTGCAGAACGATTTTCGGTCAGTGAAACCAGCCTGAAAAATTATTTTAGAGGCGTATATGGACAGAATATATCCACCTGGCTGCGGGAAATCCGCATGAACGAAGCCGCAAGACTTCTTTCGGACACAAAGCGTCCGATTGCCGAAATATCAGAACAGGTCGGCTACTCTAATCAAGGGAAATTTGCCGCCGTGTTCAAAAAGCAGTTTGGCTTTTCTCCGCTGGAATACCGGCGGTCAAAGAATTTGGAAAACCGATAAGAACAAAGCCGGGATTTGCCACTTGTCAGCAAAATCCCGGCCTTTCTTATGCCTAAAATCTCATGCGGAAATCAACTCTTGAAAAATAACTTCCTCCGCCTGCGCCTTCAGCATGTTCATCAGCCCCACCCAGCGCATAGGGTCACAGGCTTTCAGTTCCTCGGTGACGCCCGCTACCTCCATCATGCGGAATAGCGAGAACGGTGGTTATTCCGAAATTATTCTGATTCGGGATAATACTGGCAAGCAATGCCTGTGTTAATACACACAGGCCCGCAGAGAAGAAAATCCCTCCGTGATTTTCCTCTCCGCTTGCTTGTTGAGGGCAGCGCCCCCAAGCCCCTTTGAACACAGAATTTCATTCTGTGGCTGCGCGTTCTGCGAACGCTTTTGACCAGGACCAGCTTACCGCTGGCCGTGGTCTTTTTCTTTTTCAACATCCTGTTCTACCTCCATTTTCAGCACTCGATCTACATTTGCCTTTGCCGTTAAAAGCTCCCGCATTTCTTCACGGGAGCGCCGGTACTCGGCATAGGTTTTCTTCTTTTCCTCCAGCAGTTTGGAATACTCAGCTTGCAAGTCCTTAACCTTGGGCAGCTTCTTCACCCCCATCTCGTCAAAGGCATTTTTTGCCGCCTGATGGAGCAGGATTTCTTCCTCATGTTCCTCCCGAAATTTTCGAGAATAACCCGCCTTGCGGTATGCCACATAGGTCTCGCGGGTCTTGGCATAATTTACGATGTGAGTACGCAGAACAGCGATCTCTGCCATGCGCTTTTCAGCCGCTTTGATCTGCGCCGAAAGATCATTGTGATGTGCCGTGGCAGCCGCAGCCTTTTCTTCCAAAACCGCATACTCCAGCAGATTGTTCTCTGACAGGTAATTCATGGTCTGCGCCATTTGTTTCAGATTAAAAACTTTAGCCCATCGCGCATACCCAGCGCCTTTCCCAGCCTGCAATTTTGCCTGAATGTCCACCAGCAGATTGACCTTTGGCGGCTCCGGCTGCACGATGGATTTCTTACGGGGCGTGTGCTGTTTTTCACCGGCCAGCACCGCACGGATTTCTGCTTCACTGTACCCGGCCCCCAGCTTGTCATCCATGCGGGCTACATTCTTCCAGCCGGGCGCTTTGAGCCGGATTGCTTTCCCGCGCCGGGATACTTCACAGCCCATTTCTATAAGCAGTTTCAACAATGCGTCAAAATCAGCGGGCTTTTGCTCCAGCGCACGGTCAATCATCACCCGCAACTGTTCCCGATGGGAGGGCTTAGCCTGTTCGCCCAGCCACTTGTTGTAGCTTTTTCCGTGGGGTTTTGGATTCTCCACAATGGACAATCCGTTCTCGATACAGATGGTATCACTCAAGCGCCGGACGGCTCTGGTGCTGCCCCAAAAGTTGCGGAATTTTCGGTCACAATCCGCATTGACCGCCGACCAGATAATGTGATTATGAATGTGCGACTTGTCTATGTGGGTGCAGACCACAAAGGCATGATT
>NZ_JAOQKC010000013.1:9449-13977 GCF_025567165.1 Laedolimicola ammoniilytica | reverse complement strand
GTCTTTTGCGGATTTGCCACATAATCAATAATATCGCTGATTGCTCGGCTCTCAGTGCGCCCCTTTCCGATATGCAGGGGCATGATGCGTGTGGTTGCCATAGAAGGGCCTCCTTTCTAAAAAAGAAACGGCCTGCATGGTGCAGACCGCTTTTGCTATTCTATAAAATCGTCCTCGATGTCCTCTAACCGCTTCGGAGGAAACCTCATCTCGTATTGTTCTTTTGCCAGTGCACGAACTTCCGGGCGCTTATCTTTCATTCGGTTTTTCAACCAGGAAATCTGCTCCTTTGATAACCGCCAAGGGAGATTCAGTAAGCGGTTTACCGTCATTTGCTCCGCTTGTTTCTCCGGCGATAAAGAAGCACAGGATTTACAGATGTGCGCCGCATGACCTTTGCCGGAAAATTTTTCGTTAGCCTTATATTCTCCGCAGACTTTACAATAATGTCCATGCTTCTTCATAGGCTCGATTCCTTTTCACAGAGCGCATATAAACTGCGAACCGCCCTCATGATGATGTTCCACTCCAGATCTGCCGCATAGGAAAACTTCCTGCGGTAAGATTCCCAAAGTTTCTGCATCACAGGACTGCTTTCCACTTCATTCAAAACATCCATAGCTTCTGCAAGATGCCGTTCGGTTCCGCGTTTTTTGGCAGTTGCCAACAGTGCATCATAGAGCGTCTGCCGGTTCAATGTGTTCCCGTGGAGCTGATCCAGAATATAAATGTCATAGAAATCTCTCATGCGGGTGTTGGTGGTGGTTCTGGTGATGATTGTTTCCAGCTTTTCAGCCAGAACGGTTTCCAGATTGTATGCCCAAATGTCAATGGAGCGATCTTCCAGCATCAGCTTGAAAGAGTAGCGTACCTCCCTGGGGGTAATGGCATCCCCTGTGGAAATGTCAATCTTCAAAGGTGTCACCACACCGTCAAAGGTTGTAGTCATGCTGACCCGAATCCCAGGATACTCCGCTTCATCCATAATCTCTGAAATGCTTTTCAGCTGAAATTTGACGCCATCATCAATCGGCACACTCACGATAGCAGAAATCAGGTTCTCGATGTCCTCTACATTAACATTGGCTCCTTTTACAGTAGCGTCCAAGTCCATCGTGGAACGGGCATCCAGTCCAACCATTGCCGCTACCAGCATCCCGCCTTTCAGAATAAATTTATCACGATATTCAGAAAGGGAAATACGCTCCAGAAAACGCTCCATCATATAGTTTCGCATTAAAAGCTGTGCATCCGCAGATTTTTCTCTGGAAAGATTGCGAATCAAATCTTTAAGCTGCCTTGCTGTCTTTATCATAAAAGCACCTCCAAATACTGCCGTAAAATTTTTTCAACCCGGAACATACCGGCATACCGCATCAAAGTCCGCAGATCCTTGTCCTTTCTTCTGGCATACATCTTCAGCGCACCTTGAAAAGTCTGTATTTCCATGCTGCTTCGGCTGCGGAGCAGATCGCAGATGGTGCGCTCCATATCATAGACAGGAACCGTATGCCCAAAAGGTGTTTGGCCAGTTGTCAGCCCTACCTCATATAGTTCTGGTTTGATGGTGTAAACAGAAAGGCCCTCTGCCTTTAAGCGAGTGGTGCTGTACCCTCTGCGCACCGTGATAGCGTATGGAGATGGTTCCCGGTCTGTCAAGTCATGGAAAAATAGCGCTGATTCATGGGAAAATACTGCCTGACCACATCGCAGATGTAACAGAAACATCGCATCAATCCAGGTGTCCTCGGAGACATAAATTCCGTGAGCAACCTGCTGAAGATTTTTCTCTTTGACATATTCATAAAAAATGGGTTTTACAATTCCGCTGGCGATTACCTGTGCGGTTTGCAGCATCCCATCATGCTCGGTCAGAAGTCTGTCTAATTGCTCAAACCGTTCTGATTTGGTCACATCCATCACTTCCTTTCGTGCTACTATTATACACGGATGTAGCACAGAAGTAAATACAGCAATTTAACAGACACTGTCTGGCATTTTTGTGACCGCACATTTTATCCATAAACCAAATCCTGAATGGTAAACTTCAAGTTCTGCACCTTGCCCAGCAGCCAGATGGCAGCCATCGGCAGACCATAGGGACTAATAAGGAATGCCATCACCAGCAGGATAATACCGTTTTGCAGGGAACAGGTCAGCAGGACCGCCACACCCAACAGTGCAACCATCATGCTGATAAGCCCCAGCACCAGACCGGAAACATAGACGATCCCCACACAAATCCAAACGAACAGGGTCAGTGTCAGAATTACCGGAGCTACCAAAATCTTCAACAACAGTTTTAACAAAAACACCAATGCCCTCATTGTTATGCCTCCTCCCAAAATCACAGTTCCTGTTCCTGATTCCATTATCCCTGTCTTACAGCCAAAAGGCAAGGATACGGGCAAAAAGAAAAAGCGGAGGAAGGCGCGGCGAAGAAACGCCGTTCCTCCCTCCGCAGATGGGGTATTTGTCCCGGTTACGAAAGTTTGGAGAGTTGTGTCAGTATCTCTTTAACTCCCTCCCATAACTGTTCCTGCCGCTGGGATATATCCTCCAAATCGGCATCATAAATCCGCCCGGTCTCATGCACCTTGCGGGTCAGCTGGTTTAAGTTGTTGCTGCTCCGGCGCAGCAGGGCTACCAGTTCCTTCAGTTCCGGCAAATCCAGCTGCACCACATAGCCGTCCACAGCCATTTTCCGCAGATAGGCGCTCAGGTTTTTTGTCCCAAACTGTGCCATTTTCTGCTGAATCAACTCCATTTCATCAGCGGATACCCAAAACAGAACCGGCACATCCCGCTTGCGCTTGGGGCTGCTCATCGCTCCGGCTCCTGTTTCTTCGGGGCGGCAGGCTTATGGGCAGGTGGTTCCTGTTTGAGCTTTTGCAGGACAGAACTTTTCTGCTGTTCCTGCATGGTTTTTCTGGCCTGCCTGGTAAACAGATCGGTCAGACCGGGATTGACCCCATCCACAACCAGATAGGCGCAGTGGCGGGAAGCGCCGCTGTCCTCCGGCATGGGAATGGTTTTTGCCCAGGCTTTATTGTCCTGAGAGATACGCCCGTCATGGTTCTTGTGCTGGATGGTGTTTGCAAGAATGAACTGTACCCGTTCCGCCCCGAACTTTTCCAGCACATCTTTGACCGCCGCCTCCGTATCCAGCCGGTTCTCTGCATAGTGGGCGCTGATGGTCTGCTCAATGGCTTCTTTGCAGGCGCTGTTCGCCTGATACGAACGGTTATATTGTGCCATCTCTCCATGCTCGGACGCATAGGCGGCAGAATGGGGGTAGAGAGGGGCAGTTCGTAATTCTTCCTGCGCCCTGCACACATCATCGGCACGGTTCTCAATGCTGTCCCGGATCACATCCATGTAGCCGGTTTCCAGCTTTTCAAAATAACGGTACACATCAGCCAGCGGCGAGGGGGAATCCAAAAGCGCCTGTGCCTGTGTGTCGGTCAGCTCCAGCTGCTCCATCGCCATCACGATGTCCTCCCGCACCGTGTACTCATAGGTGTGGTGCAGGATTTCTTCCGGGGGCTGGCTTTTCAACCAGTCCCTATATTTTTCCTGCTCAGTGGCCATCTTTTCATAAAGGGCCGTATTCAGATTATTGGTATTCATGTTATCGCACCTCCTCATGCTGTTTTGGTTTCTTGTCTGTACTGCGGGGCGTCACCGGGCGCTTCAGGCTGTCCAGCACCGAAGTCCGTGTGCTTTTGGCAACAACAGCCTCGGCGTGCGCCTGTCCCTTTCCGTCGATGTTCAGCAAAGTATCCAGCTCCACCAAACGGGCATTTTTGCTTCGCAGTTCTTCTTCATAAAGGAATGGCTTTCCGACTTCCTCCTTTGCGGCAGCCTGCTGCTGATAGAGGTTATCCAGCTGGGCCTTTGCCGCCTCCAGACGCTGGGGCATCAGGGCGAGGGCATTGTCGATACGGGTAAGATTTCCGCGAGGGTCTGTACCAAGGGTTGCCCGGTGGGTCATCTGTCCTTTCAGCAGGAGCGTATACTCCTGTTTCCAAGCGGAAAATTCCACGGATATGGCATAGCCCCGGTAGCTGCCGATCTGCACCAGATCGGAGGTTTTGACCTCCTTGCAGGCATCCAAAAGGGCTGCGCCGGCGTTCTCCTTATCGGTCAGCAGATCGCCACGGATTTCCATACCAGCAAAACCGTCCTCCGGGTGCGGGTGCGCTGCCAAAACCTCCAGATCGGATTCAAAGCCCTTGATAAAGCCTTTGTGCTTTTCAATCTCCTCCGGGAAGTATTTGAGCAACTGGTCCTCCAGACGATATTGCTTGCTCTGGTGGTCGGCTTTCATCAGCTTCAGGCGGGATACCTCCACATCCAAATCCATACGCTCCTTGATGCGGGGATCTCCGGCGCACAGGGCTTTGATCTCGGCAAAGGAAAGCGCCGTTTCGTCCACATCATCGCAGGAACGCACCGGCGATTTAGAAGTCATGATCTGACTGATGAATTTTTGCTTATTCTCCACCGTCTGCCAGAGGTATGCGTC
>NZ_JAOQKC010000013.1:8752-9139 GCF_025567165.1 Laedolimicola ammoniilytica | reverse complement strand
AAAGCGATCTGGTCGGCAGGCATCCCCTGAGCAATGAGTTTCTGACGAATATCGTCATATACCGTAAAGACCGGTTCCTGCTCCGGCAGAGGCACAGCGCCTTCCAATGCGTGAAGCAGTGGATTATCCAGCGTTTTCGCCGCCTTGCTTACAGGAGCTTTTGCCTGCGGTGTAGAAATGTCACAGAACACCAGCTGGGTCAGCTTGTCAGCTTTGCCATCCCGCCAGATCTGCATGATGTTGTCCACGCACTGATTGACCTTTGTGCCAGGTTCATCCGGCAGCATCTGGTTGACGATTCTCTGGTCCAGGCCCAGCTTACGGCCATCCGAGGTAATCTTGAGCATATTGTCCTGGGATGGGTCAACGGTTCCGCTGTGTACCAGC
>NZ_JAOQKC010000013.1:7584-8426 GCF_025567165.1 Laedolimicola ammoniilytica | reverse complement strand
TCAGCTCTTGCAGGCGTTCATACTGAAGGTAACGCTGCATGGTGTAAAGCTCGGTCATGGAGTTGCTGACAGGTGTGCCGGTGGCAAAAATCACGCCACGGTTTCCGGTGATCTCATCCATATAGCGGCACTTGGCAAACATATCGGAGGATTTCTGCGCGTCCGATGTGGATAAGCCTGCCACATTCCTCATTTTTGTGTATAGAAACAGGTTTTTATAGTTGTGGGCCTCGTCTACGAACAATCGGTCTACACCCAGCTGCTCAAAGGTTACCACATCGTCTTTTCGCCCCTCGGCTTGCAGCTTTTCCAGTCTGGCTTCCAGAGATTTTCGGGTACGCTCCAGCTGCTTGACGGTAAAACGCTCGCCTCCGCTGGCCTGCACCTCTGCGATGCCCTCAGTGATCTCGTCGATCTGCTCATAGAGAAGCCGTTCCTGACGCTCCCGGCTGATGGGGATACGCTCAAACTGGCTGTGTCCCATGATAATGGCGTCGTAGTCACCAGTTGCAATCCGGGCGCAGAACTTCTTTCGGTTATGGGTCTCAAAGTCCTTTTTTGTGGTGACTAAGATATTGGCGGAAGGATAGAGACGCAGAAACTCCGACGCCCACTGCTCGGTCAAATGGTTTGGAACCACAAAGAGAGATTTCTGGCACAAGCCCAGACGTTTTGCTTCCATCGAAGCGGCCACCATCTCAAAGGTTTTGCCTGCGCCTACTTCATGTGCCAACAGGGTATTTCCTCCATACAGCACATGGGCAATGGCGCTTTTCTGGTGTTCCCGCAGGGTAATGGCCGGGTTCATCCCTCCAAAAGTGATGTGGCTGCCATCATATTCA
>NZ_JAOQKC010000013.1:5364-7360 GCF_025567165.1 Laedolimicola ammoniilytica | reverse complement strand
CTCCAAAATCTTGTAGGCATTGGCACGGCTGGTCCCATAGGTGGTATAAGCTGCCACATCGTTGTAGGATACGGAAGATTTCCCCTTGATCTGCCATTCAGCGGTAAAGGACGAATAGTTGACCTCGATACTGCGTTGGAGATAAAACGGGGTATTAAAGGTCTCATACATAAACTGCTGGATATATTCCTTGTCAATCCAGGTAGCGCCCAGACGCACCTCGATCTCCGACGCATCCAGGTCTTTGGGCTGGGCGGCGGTAAGAGCTTCCACATTGACTGCATAAACCGGGTCCTGCTGTGCCGCCCGCTGCGCTTGACGCAGTTTTCGGCGTACATTGCCAGAGAGGTATTCATCAGCAGTCACATAATGGGGCGTTCCGTCCTGCTCCAACTGTCCCGGTACACGGAAGATTACGCCTTGCAGCTCTCCGGCCAGTTCTTCTTTTGTTTTTCCGGTAAGCTGGCTCATATAGTCCATATCCACGCAGGCTTTTTCCGAGATGGACACCGCCAGTGCTTCACTTGCCGTATCCACCACAGCCACCGCCTGATGGGGCTTGATGGTCCGCTTGGTGAACATATCTGCCTTACGTTCCAGTTTCCCGTCCTCGTCGATGACTTCCAGCGCACAGAGCAGGTAATAGGAAGAATCATCTGCATAGGCCAGACGGTTTGCACGGTCATTGATGAGACCGTATTTGGAAGAAAAGCTGTCATAGAGACTGTTCAGTTCCGCCTGCTTCTCCCGAATGGTGCTGTCCGGAACCGCTGCATCCATCTGAAGGTCGATCAGTTCCTGCACACAATCACGCAGTCCCACAAGACCTTTTACGCGGGCTTCTGCGGTGGCGTTGAGGTCAGGGCGCACCATACGGCTGTTTTCCCGGTAATACACCTGCCCGTCTACAATGGCATAGGAATAGTTCTTCACATTGGGGTCGGCAGGAATGGAGGTGTCAATAGCTTCGCCTTCGCCCAGCTCCGGCAGCTCTGCCTCCTGATAAGTGCCATGAATATACTTCACCGCATCATGCAGCTGGTCGGAAAGCTCCAGTCCCTCGATAGGGTTCACGGTGTAGTCCATACCATGTGCAGTGCTTACCGGCTCCTGTCTGCCCAGCACCATTTCCGGGTGGTCGATAAAATACCGGTTGATGGCAAATCTGTCCTCCGTCTGTCCGGTTTGAGTCCATTCCGGCACAATGTCCAGCGGGCGGTCCCGCTTTTGGAGGAAAATGATGTCCGAAACGACCTCTGCACCAGCGTTTTTCTTGAAAGCGTCATTGGGCAGACGGATGGCTCCCAGCAACTCGGCACGTTGGGCAAGATAGCGGCGCACGGTGGAATCCTTGGCGTCCATCGTATAGCGGCTGGTGACAAAGGCCACCACGCCGCCGGGACGCACCTGATCCAGTGCTTTGGCAAAAAAATAGTTATGAATACTGAAATTCAGCTTGTTGTAGGCTTTGTCGTTGACCTGATACTGACCGAAAGGTACATTGCCGATAGCAAGGTCAAAGAAGTCACGCCTATCGGTGGTCTCAAAGCCGCCTACTGTGATGTCCGCCTTGGGATAGAGCTGCTTTGCGATGCGCCCGGAAACAGGGTCCAGCTCCACGCCGTACAGACGGCTGTTTCGCATTTTCTCCGGAAGCATACCAAAGAAATTGCCCACACCCATAGACGGCTCCAGAATATTTCCGGTCTCAAATCCCATACGGTCCACCGCTTCATAGATGGCCTGAATGACCGTAGGGCTGGTGTAATGGGCGTTGAGGGTAGAGCTTCTGGCGGCGGCATATTCCTCCGGGGTCAGCAGCTCTTTTAGCTGAGCATACTCTAAAGCCCATGCCGGTTTCTCCGGGTCAAACGCATCAGAGAGACCGCCCCAGCCCACATATCGAGAAAGAACCTCCTGCTGTTCGGGGCTTGCCTGCTGTCTGGCAGCTTCCAGCTCTTTCAGCAAACGAATCGCATTGACATTTGCCTGGAAC
>NZ_JAOQKC010000013.1:3549-4991 GCF_025567165.1 Laedolimicola ammoniilytica | reverse complement strand
GACGCTTTTCCTCTGCATCCATGACTTCCAGTTCTATGCCCTGTGCCGTGGTACGGTAATCGGCAATATCGCCGGTCTCCAGATTCAGTGTCTCGATCTCACCGGAATAGGCTCTGCTCAGCCAGTAGGCAATCTCGCTGTTGCTCCTGCCGGATTGCAGCAGCGTGGAAATCTGCTTTTTATCCGCTTCATCCATCAGTCCATGAGCCAATACATCCCGCAAGTCCTGATCTGCCTTGTCCGGGTCACTGGGAAGAAATTCGGTATAGTAAGCATTGCGGCGGTCTGCCCGAAGCAGCTGCTCGAACTGTTCTTTACGCTCTGCCCGGTAGATGGGATATACCATACCGGTAGGCAGAAGCTGCACGGTGTCCTCCCGCAGCTCTGTGATCTGATAGGTGGCATCCTCGATATACACGGTATCGCCCACGGCATAGACCGGGGCAGCAGGGTCATAGGATGTTCTTTGCGGAGTAGGGCGGCGAACTGCATCATATTCCTCATCGGAAATGGAAACTTCGGAAGTCTGCTCTGTCTCGGCATCTGCGATCTGCTCGGCATCTGACATCACCTGTTGGATAAATGGGGCATTGTCCAGTTTTTCCGGGTCTGCCACCTGGCCGTTGACGATCCCTCTTTCCTCCAGAGCTTCCCGGATGGCGATTGGGTCGATGTCGTCAAAACGGTTCTGTTCTTCTTCGGTATAGAACCGGTCCTCCTGAATGAGCTGGGCAATCCGGCGCTGTACCTTCGGCCAGGGCAGCTGTGTTTCCTCCGGGCTGCCGGCACGGACAACGAACAGGCTGTTGCTGTTACTGCCGCCGTATTCCTGAGCCAGCCATGCGGCGGTATCTTTTTCTCTTGCATGGTCTTTCATATAGCGGACAACAGCGTGTTTACTCTCGATATTGCCGTTCCATGCACAAAGGGCAGTATCAATATCTTCCTGAGAAAGAGGGCGCAGAAGCTCATGGAGCTTTGGATAGGTCTCGTCGATCACTTCCCGGTGTAAACGCTGACGGAACTCCGGCACATCCGAATAGAGTCGGATCAGCTCCATATCCTTAGAACCAAGGACTGCACGGCGCACAGCGGCATTACCCTCGATGACAGCATTTTCACGGTCAGAATGCCCGCAGGCATTGCGGTATGCGGCATCCTCGGAAATGGCGGCAGTCACCACAGTCTTATACTGCTCAAACTGCTCCCGAAGGGTAGGCTTTGGCGTTTCTTCCTCCACCTCCGGCTGCTGGGCTTGGATGGCATCTTCTTCTGCCAATTCCTTTTCAGCCTGGATTTTGTCATACTGCGCCTGTTCCTGTTCGGTAAGATAGCGGCCTTTCTGGACAAGTGAGGTAATGCGCTTGGCAACCTTTTCCCAGTTCAAGTGAACATCCGGGCAGTCCTGCTTTTTATAGTGCAGTCCTTTCCCATCGTGATCT
>NZ_JAOQKC010000013.1:0-3304 GCF_025567165.1 Laedolimicola ammoniilytica | reverse complement strand
GGTCAAGATCCTTCAGGTTCTCCCAGATCTCCCTTGGTCTATGGTAATGAAAGCGCAACAGGTCACGGTCCTGCTGATAGGCAGTCCAGAAGGCGGCGTATTCTTCCTTGAGCGTCTGGCGGAAAGCCGGGTCACTCAACTGCTCCGTCAGGCGGCGGGTCTCCTCCGGGAAACCATTGCCTTTGATCTCTGACAGGCAGGACAAATATCCGGCTTTTCTGGCGTCCTCACTGAGATCGTGATACAGATGCCAGAGCTTTTCCGAGAGGAGGGAGCGTTCATAGCCTACCGCTTCCGCAAGCTCCACATTGGAGGCAAACTGGCCGCTCTCCAAAAGCTCCCCGATACGCTCTGCGGCGCTCTCCCAAGAAATGACCTGGGCAGACCTGTCATAACGGACAGACTTCCCGTGGGAAAGATGGATACCATCATCGGCATACCATGCACTCACACTGCCAAGGCCGTTGCCGCCGTGGTACAGCGTTTTCAGTATCTCGGCAATCTCAGCGGTGGTTTTCTGCTTTTCAAATGCTGCAACCACACGCTCCCTCTGACGATCTGTATTGCCTCCCAAACGCAGCACATGGTCAATATCATTTTGGGCAAAAGAAAAAGCAGAGGATGTATGCGCTACATTCTCTGCTTCATCTATGGATTGTATCTGCTCCGCTTCGGAGAGGAACAGGTTTAGGGTCAGCTGTTGATAAGCTCCGCCATCAGGATCTCCTCTGCCTGAGCTTTGCAGGTGTTCATCAGCCCCACCCACTTCATGGGATCGCTGGCTTTCAGTTGCTCGGTGGCTCCCGCTTCCTTCGCCAGCTGGGGCATCATCTGCTCCAGTCTGCTCTGGGCGGCCTCGTCGATTTCCAGAAGATACTGGTACAACTTCTCGCTCAGCAGCATCTGGTTGTAGAGGATGGGACGATGTTCCTTCAGGTAGGTTTTCCTCATCCTGCCGTACTTGCCCAGGGGTTTCTCCGGCTGCTGGCTCAGCTTCAGGTCGGGAATCAGATAGTCTCCGTTCTGGATATAGGTCATGGGATTGTTCATCTTGCTTGCTCCTTTCTTGGTTGGCTTCGCGCTCTGCATTTCGGACGGTGACGCCGATCTGCCGCAGCACCTGCTGATTGATCTGGCTGACCGCTGTTCCCAGCGCCCCGATGGTGGACGGGGTATTGAAATCAAAGATTGCCATGAAATCTTCGTGGTCGAAGTAGCGTTCCGGCTCCAGTCCGCAGCGGGACATCAAAGCATAAGTGATACTGACGGTGGCTGCTGCCTTGAACTGTACTCCGATGTTAAACTCATCATATTCCTCCAAAAAGGAACCGTCAACGATATAGAAGAAGTCCTGCTGATGCTCCGTCCAGTATTCCTCAGCCAGTTTTCCGGCTACCTCGGTAAGCTGTCCGGCAAGGTCATCACCGGAAACATCATAGGTGCGCTCAAGCATGGCCTGCACCGAATCCAAATGGCGCTCCTCCAGCTGCCACAGCCAGGGAGTGCGGGAATGTTCACGGGTTCCGGTGTCGGAAATATCAAAAACATAGCGCAGGCGGGGCCTGTCCCCGGAATCGTCCACCAGAGCAATTCCCTTGGAGCCGCGCCTTACATACCGGCCCATCTTTTCATTCCACAAATCGTACTCTGCACAGGCGGTGGCGTCCGGACGCTGGGCGTAGATCATCAACTGCTCATGGAACGGGTACTTGTAAAGGCGAGAAGCAGTGGTGAGAAACCCTGCCCATTCCTGCCAGCTCCCCGTGAGCTGCGTTGTCACCTTCTCCGCCATCTGTGCATATAGTTCAGCTTTGGTTGGCATAGTGTTCTGTCCTCCTTTCAGTTTTGGGGTAAAAAGGTGGGGTGGCATATTGCCACCCCATCCCTGCGATTATGATGTTTACTGGTCAAAATCCGGATACAACTCCAGCTCGGCAAACTCGGCATCACTCATGGCCTGGAGCTTGCCCAGTGCGCTGTCTGTCAACTCCCGCAGCTCGGTTTCCTCCGGGGCCAGCTCGCCGCGCATATCACGCAGGCTGTCGATCAGTCCGGTGCGGCTGCCGGTATTGTAAATGCACATCAGGTTCATTTCCTCAAAAGTAAAGTTTCCCATATCAAATCTCCCTTTCCGCACTCTTTTTGGGCGCTGTCTTTTTGTGTTCTGCCTTGGGCTGGCTTTTCAGCTGCTCCATGACGGACTTTTTCTTTTCCCGTTCCTCCCGATGGGCAGCGGCAGCCAAATCCATGAGGGAAATGGACTGACCGCTGCGGGCCTGCTGTTCCAGCTCTGCCACCGTAGGCTCTTTTGCGCCATTGTTGATGATACCGTCGATCATGCCGTAATCGTCCTCCACGGTCATCTCCGCATTTTTCAGCGGATTTTCCGGCAGGAATCCGGGGATCTGTGTAAAGCCAACACTGTCACAGTAATGATAGGATACCTTCCCATCCTGCTTGATCGCAACGATGTCACTGACACTCATAGAAGGACTGTGAAAATCCGCCGGTTTTTGCAGATTAAACTGCTCATATAGTTTTTCCAGCTGCTCCGGTACCGTGCCAGACTCCCTCAGCGAAGCAGTGTAAATGAGATCATAATTGCTGCGGTCTATGGAAATGTCCTGGGACTTTAACCAATCCAGATTCATAAAGCGCACATTCTGCGGATCGTCACGGCTCACCTGATAGATGGCAAAGCAATCTCTGTTCTGGGATAGAAATGCCTGTTCGCGTTCCTGCTGATGTTCCTGACGCTCCATGACCTTTTCGTGGAACTGAGGGCTTTTCTCCCATTCCTCACGGTCCACACCGAAAAGTCCGCCATGATCCATGATTTCCTGCGGGTCAAACACCATGCTCTCCGTATTGTCCTCATGCAGCACATAGACAGTCAAACCAGCGGCATCCAGTTCCAGCGCCCGTTCTCTGGTGACAGGGAGCATCCCATCATAGAAGTAGCCGTATTCCTGCATATCCGGTGCAGATACCTGCTCATCAGGCATGGGGTATTCATCCAGTGCCTGCTCCTGCGCTTCCGGCAGCTGAGAAGAAGCAGTCATCTGCCTGACCTCTGCCTGCATCTGCTGATAGGCAGCGTCCTGCAAGGTTTCAATCATAGACAGGGGCGCATACTTTACTGAATTGCTGCTCAAATCGTTATCATCACAAATCTGGAGAACTGCCTTCATGCAGGAAAGCTCCGGCATATCCAGCTGACCTCCATCCAACTCTTTCATGGACGCGGCATCGTAAAGGGTATAGTCCCAGCCGCTGTCACAGGACTGGATATGAAGATAGGTGG
>NZ_JAOQKC010000012.1:97910-108184 GCF_025567165.1 Laedolimicola ammoniilytica | reverse complement strand
CCGTCCCGTTTTCATGCCCGCCTCCGCGCGGGCCTTTTTCGTTCAAGAGAGCGCCGGAGGCGGTCTTTCCTATAAAGTAAAAAAGAGCGCATCCCCGCAGGAAATGCGCTCTGTCTCTGTTTCCTCTGTTTTTAGATAGCCGGTGCGTGCTCCAGCAGATATTTCTCTGCCTCTGCATTCCACAAGCCGTTGGTCTTGGCTACGATCTTCGCCAGCTCCGCGAACATCGGATCCTCTTTTCCCTTCTCCTCAAAGTCTGCAATCGCGGTCAGCGGCAGGGAGATATGGGTGTAAATCAGTTTCTTTCCGCCCGGTACGTTCGGCAGGTTCAGCGTGGTTTCTCTTGCCACGTTCAGGCCTCCGATATGTGTTACCAGGATAGCCGGATCCAGCTTGCCCTGCCCGATCATGGAAAGGCACTCTTTCATATCGTCCGTATTTCCACCGGAGGTTCCTACCACGTGGGTTCCTGCGTAATGTACATTGTAGAAGTTGAACGGCGCGGAGAATGCCGGGTTGGAGGGGCCTGCGAAGAAGTTCAGGCAGCCGTCCTGTGCCAGAATGCTGTCAGCCAGCTCTACCACCGGAGCTACCGGAGCGAATACCAGCACGTCGTTGAAGCCTTCGCCGTCAGTGAAGTCCATCATAAACTTATGGGCGTCCTCTACCTTGCCTGTGTTGGCATATACCAGCTTGATCCCCTTCTTGGCAGCCTCTTCCGTCGGAAGCACCTGTGCCGCGCGCGCCAGTCTCGCGTCGTCGATGTCGGTAACTACTAAGAGAGACGGACATCTGTCACAGTGTGTGATATAGTCAATAGCAGCCAGTCCCATGGGGCCTACACCTGCCAGGATCGCCATCTTGCCGCCCTCTACGATGCCCATGTCATGCTCGTATTTTCCTCTGGTGGCATGATACATGGCGTGGAAGGTACCTGCTACGCAGGACAGAGGCTCTGTCAGAGAGCCGCCGAAGAAGTTGTCGCTGTCGAAATGAAGCAGACAGCCCATCTCCATAACCTCGTTCGGAATAATGATATATGTAGCGTCGCCGCCGATGTACTCATAGGAGTATCCCGGAGCCGCCAGGCTTCCCTTGTAGTTCAGAGCCGGCTGGATGGAGAATTTCTCACCCTCCTTGAACTCATGTGCCCATTTTGCTCCTACCTTTACCAGGTCACCGCAGAACTCATGGCCGATGATAACCGGATGCTCTTTGATATTTTCCGGAACACGCTTGTGATCCTCGCCCTGCATGGCTGCTTTGTAGGAAGACATGCAGATACTGTCGGATACGACTCTCGCCAGAATCTCGTCGTCCTTAATCTCCGGAAGCTCATATTCGTCCAGACGTAAATCTTCTTTTCCGTAAAGTCTCAGTGCTTTTGCTTTCATAGTTCTTCTCCTTTTATGAAATCTATGGCTTAATCTACTTTCTCACGCTCGATTAATTTCCAGGTGGCGTCTACCAGGTGCTTGAACTGCGGATCCTCCAGCTGTTTGCAGATCATGCTCTGGCGGGAGGAATTCACGTCCTCGCCGGAGATCTCCATCATGCCGTAATCGCGGCAGAGCTTCTGCAGTCTGGTCATCTGCTCCTTCGTATTGCGGGCCGGCATGTAAGTGACGCCGTGTACGCCCTCTTCCTTCAGCATTTCGAACAGCTCATCCAGAAAATCGTCCTCGAACTTCGCCGCCTTCTTATCGCCTGTGACGGAATTCGTCACATCGCCCAGATAGGGATAGCAGAGAATCGCGCCCACCTCGTCGGCCAGCTTTACCAGGTCTGCAAAGGGCATACACTCGTCCGTGGCCGGTACGTAGATCTTGGATACCAGCTCCGCTTTCATGACGCCCAGCAGGTCGTAGATCAGATGCGGATTTTCCGGATCCGACAGCCGCGCTTTTGCAGTGTCATTTAACGCGACGCCCAGTTCCTGCTCCACGAAGTCTGCACAGCCGCCCCGGGGTGCTTTGTCCAGAATCTTCTGGCTTAAGGCGCAGAGCACATGGCGCTCGGTGATGGAACCGCCGTTCTGATACTGGGAAATGGGAACGACGTCCTGATCGAAATCCACTTCAATACCATAGGGCTTCATCAGCTCATTGATATTCGCCACCATCTTGCGGTTCCGCACATTTCGTTTTTCCCGTAAGGGAGCGAAGACCTCGTCCAGACGCTTGAAGCCCGTCGCCGGGATGCTGTGAATCGCCATGTAACAGATACCGGCCTGATCCGGATTATTCAGCTTCCGGCCCGCCATCTTCGTGGCTGACAGATCCACGCGGCACTCCATACCACAGGTGGTGCCAATCCCGGCGATCTTGCCCGCTTTCCGAAATTCTACGGCTCCGGCGATGCTGTCGTGATCCATGATTCCGGCTGTCTGAAGACCCTCGTCCCGGGCACAGTATACCGCCGCCGTCGGGGAGTACGGGGAAAATGAGTAAATGGTATGTATGTGATTGTTGGCAAACTGAGGCTTTACCTCCGGCTTCTCCTTCTCGCCGCCGATCAGAATGGCCAGGTTCGCCAGCCGCTCCTCCGGCGTAGGAGCGTTCAGAAGCTTTAAGACCTCCTGCCGTTCCACAAATTTATCCATAAATTCCTCCTAGTTCAGCATGGTCTGACCGCCTGTCACCGGAATAGCCTGGCCTGTCTCAAACTCCTGTTCTACCGCGTAGAACAGTGCCTTCGCCACATCCTTCGGAGTGCAGCCTCTGTGAATCGGGGACTTGGACAGGTAATAATCCTTTACGTCCTGTACGGTCTTTGCTCCCGGAACCTTACCTGCGTTCAGGTACTGTACGAAGAGTCCTCTCTCCGGGTCGGACCACAGAGGGCCGTCATAGAAGTTGCCCGGGCAGATGGAATTTACTTTAATGTTGGAGGTTACCAGCTCCAGGGCAAAGCTCTGGGTCAGGCCAATGCCGCCGAACTTACCGCCTGCGTAAGCGCTGTTGTTCTTAGAGCCTACCAGGCCGGATTTGGAGTTGATCTGGATAATATCGAACCACTGCTCCGGATCTGCGTCGTGCTGTGCCTTCATAATCGCGGAAGCATACTTGGCAGCGTTAAAATAGCCGATATAATTGACCTTGGTTACAAACGCGAATGCCGCCGGATCCATATCGTCCAGGCTGCCTGCCTTCAGAACGCCTGCGTTGGACACAAAGATATCGATGCCCCCAAAATGCTCTACCGCGTCGCATACCATCTGCTCCATGGACGCCGGGTCGGATACGTCTACCTTCAGGCCTACGGCACGGTCGCCGAACGCTTTCGCCGCTTCCTTTGCCTGATCCACATTCAGGTCCGCAAGTACAACGCTTGCTCCCTCATGGTACATCTCTGTCGCGATTCCCAGACCGAAGCCCTGGGCTCCTCCGGTTACCACTGCGATTTTACCAGCCAGACGGCCTGTAGTCGCCGGACGGTTGTGAATGTTTTTCTTGGCGTATTCCTTTGCTTCTGCCAGATTCATACTAAATTCCTCCTTTTATATGTGAGATTTTTCCAATTTTGATTGTTTTTCCGTACTTTATGCTTTCATTATAGCACTATTCCAACATAAGTCAATATAAATATAGATAAATCCAACAGAAAAACAACATATTTTTATTGAAAAATCAAAAAACGTCTCTGCCTGCAACATAAACATGCTGCGGCAGAGACGCCTTTCTTCTTCATTATCCTATTATCACATCGCCAACCGTGTACCCCAGCGGATCGATCCCCGCGTGGAGGGCTTCGGCAATGGCTTCCGTGGTCAGCTGCTCCGGCAGATAAAAGATAGCCTGTCCCTTCACATGAGAGGCAGAGACCCCCTTGGCCTGAGGGAACTGCCCACGGATGGCGTCTTTGATGTGGGCCTCGCACATGCCGCACATCATACCGTCGATCCCGACGATGACCTCGGTGAGACCTGCTGCTTTGGCGGAGCGCCTGTGAGGCTTCGCGCCTGCCTTCGGCTTATCCGGCTTAAAGAAGCTGATAACAATGCGGACAGCGACCACAGCTAGGACTGCCAGTAAAATCAATACAATTTTATCGGTGCTGTTTACAGGGACATTTGCGTTCATACTATTACCTTTCTTTATTTTCAAAATACCATATGGGGGTATATTTTTCTGTAAAGGTTACGCCCGCTGTCTCAGACAACGAGCGCTCCCTTATGGCTTATGTTATACTTAGATAATAAACTTTTTTATACGCCTGCCTTCGCAGCTTTTCCCTCAGAAACCTTCTTCTTGTTGGGATCCGGACGGAACAGCAGGTACAGCAGAACTGCAAGTACTGCCAGTGCCACAACAGTGAACACATTGAATGCCACCTCGCCGATAGCCAGACCAACCAGCTGATATACCACCAGTGCTACGCAGTAAGCCATCAGGTTCTGGAACAGGATAGCAAACCAGAAGAACTTCCGATTGCCCATCTCCTTCGCCATGGAGGAGATAGCTGCCAGACACGGTGAGTCGAACATGTTGAACAGCAGGAAGGATACTGCTGCGATTCCGCTGGGGAAGAATGCCGCAAATGCGTCGTGCATGGATACCTCGTACTCTTCCACCTCAACAGCCAGAGAGGACAGCAGACCCATGGTGGAAACGATACCCTCTTTTGCCACGAAACCGGACAGAGAGGAGGCAACTGCCTGCCAGGTACCGAAGCCCAGCGGAGCAAACAGCGGAGCAAGTACGCCGCCGATCACAGCCAGCAGAGAATCTGCGGAATCTACCAGTCCGAAGCTTCCGTCTACGAAGCCGAAGGAACCAAGGAACCACATCACTGCACAGCAGAGGAACAGAATCGTACCGGCCTTCTTAATGAATGCCCATACACGCTCCCATACGTGAAGCAGTACGCCCTTAACAGAAGGAACATGGTATGCCGGAAGCTCCATAACGAAGGGAACCGGATCGCCGGCAAACATCTTTGTCTTCTTCAGAATGATACAGCAAACGATAACCATGATGATACCGGCAAAGTACATCACCGGAGCCATCCACCATGCGCCGCCCATCAGGAAGCCTGCAATCAGGGCGATAACCGGCAGCTTCGCGCCACAGGGAATCATGGTTGTGGTCATCATGGTCATACGGCGGTCGCTCTCGCTCTCAATGGTTCTGGTACCCATGATACCCGGAACACCACAGCCAGAGGAAATCAGGAACGGAATGAAGCTCTTTCCTGACAGACCGAAACGACGGAATACACGGTCCATGATGAACGCCACCCGGGCCATGTAACCGCAGTCCTCAAGGATGGACAGGAACAGGAATACGATAGCCATCTGCGGAACGAAGCCAATCGGCGCGCCCAGGCCGCCCAGGATACCGTCCACCACCAGGGAGATAACCCAGTCGGAAGCGCCTGCGTTAGTCAGCAGAGTTTCCGCTCCGCCCTGCAGCCACTCGCCGAACAGAACGTCGTTGGTCCAGTCTGTTACTACAGTACCGATGGTAGATACCGCAATATAGTAAACCAGGAACATCACAACCGCGAAAATCGGCAGAGCCAGAATACGGTTGGTTACAATCTTGTCAATCTTATCTGAGGTGGAAAGCTCACCGGCCTTACGCTTCTTGGATACACACTCCTTTACCAGCTCCTGGATATACAGATATCTCTGGTTGGTGATGATACTCTCAGCATCGTCGTCCATCTCCTTCTCGCACTCTTTGATGTGCTCTTCCAGATGGGATTTCAGGTCAGCGGAAAGCTGAATGTGCTCCAGAGCCTTAGAATCGCGCTCGAATACCTTGATAGCATACCAACGAAGCTCTGTGGCATCTACCAGTCCCTGAATGGACTCCTCAATGTGAGCGATAGCGTGTTCTACGCTGCCGGTAAATACGTGGGGAAGCTCTGTCTGTTTACCCTTCTTCGCTTCCTCGATACACAGCTCTGCCGCCTTCTTAGTCGCGTCGCCCTTCAGTGCGCTGATCTCGATGACCTTGCAACCCAGCTTCTTCTCAAGCTTAGCGATATCGATCTTGTCGCCGTTCTTTCTTACCAGGTCCATCATGTTGATAGCGATAACCATCGGCAGACCTACCTCAACCAGCTGTGTGGTCAGATACAGGTTACGCTCGATGTTCGTACCGTCGATGATGTTCAGAATAACGTCCGGCTTCTCCTGTACCAGATAGTTTCTGGTTACGACTTCCTCAAGTGTGTACGGGCTCAAGGAATAGATACCCGGAAGGTCCTGAATGATGACGTCCTTATTCCCTACCAGACGTCCTTCCTTCTTCTCTACTGTTACGCCAGGCCAGTTTCCCACATACTGGTTGCTGCCTGTCAGATTGTTGAACAATGTTGTTTTGCCGCAGTTCGGATTTCCTGCAAGTGCAATTTTAATTGACATGTCTTCCCCTTTTCCTGATCCTTTCATCCTCCGGATCATAATTTGATTTGAAATGACGCTTCATTTTAAAGCTTACTCCATCTCCAGGATATCCGCATCTGCTTTACGCAGTGAAAGCTCGTAGCCACGGACCGTTACCTCGATGGGATCTCCAAGCGGCGCTACTTTACGCACATAGAGCTCTGTACCTTTTGTGATTCCCATGTCCATGATACGTCTCTTCAGCGCACCCTCTCCATGAATCTTCACTACTTTGGATGTGGCTCCTACCGGAACATCTCTTAAGGTTTTCATTTCTTCCACTCCTCCTTCTGGCGATCTTATGTTTTACAAACGCAGGCCTTGCCCTAGGCGGTCTGCGGTACAACCATCACTTTGGAAGCCATCTGGCTTGTGATTGCAAGCCGGGATTCCTTCACGTTCACGATGATATTGCCGTCTCCCAGCTGGGAAATGATTGTGATGTGCGCGCCTGCCACGAATCCCAGATCCTCCAGATGTTTTTTGGCTTCTTCATTCCCGCCGACTCTGGCAACCATGAGTTCATCACCTGCGTTGGACATTGCTAATGGCATCATGATCGATCGCTCCTCTCTTCTTTCGTTCGTTTCCATTCTCCTGTGCCATCGCGGCACGTTAGTTTTAACTAAAAGTTAGTTAATATTTACTAACATCGTGTCTTATTTTAGATCAATCAATTTTGATTGTCAATATCAATAAGGAAATTTTATTAGCTTATGCTAACTCTTTTTTATGTTTTTGTCTCTATATGGATATTTCGGCAATTTTTTCCGGTTTTCAGGCAAAAAAATAGTGCAGAAACCACAATCTTTTTCTTCCATTTGAAGAGGGTATTGAGGTTTTTACACTATTTTCCATTTTCTTACATTTTCATTTTTCAAAGCGCTCCGGACTGCGGCTGCTCCGCTGACGTCTCCGGCTCCAGGCCCGCTTCCTCTTCGGCCTCTTCCTTAAAGTCCTCCATCTGCTCCGGCGTGGCCTGTGGCAGTTCGCCCACGGAATTGACGCCGAACCGGCGCAGGAATTCCTCGGTGGTACCAAAGAGAATGGGGCGTCCCGGCGCGTCCATGCGGCCCACTTCTTCAATGAGGCCGTATTCCACCAGCTTATTGACTGCGTGATCGCTCTTGACGCCACGGATTTTCTCTACCTCCAGACGGGTCACCGGCTGCTTGTAGGCCACGATGGACAGGGTCTCCAGCAGCACGTCGGTGAGGAGTGTCTTCTTCGGCTGCTTTACCACCCGGATCAGCTCCTCATAGTGCTCCGTCTTCGTGCAGAGCTGCCAGGCTCCACTAAGCTCCACCAGACGGATGCCACGGTCCGCCTCCTCATAGCGCAGGGCCATCCGCTTCAGAATATCGTTCATCTCCTGCTTATCCAGTTCCAGCGCCTCCGCAAGCCTCTCATTTTCCACTGAATCCCCGGCCGCAAACAGTATGGCTTCCACCGCCGCCCGGATCTCGCTTTCCGTTCTCTTCTCTTCCACGTCTTACTCCTCTTGCTCTGCGGACGCCACCGGCGTTCCGAGGGCGTCTCCCGCTTCGATATAGATTTCTCCAAAGGTATCGTCCTGCTTTACGTTCAGCTTGCCCACCTTCATCAACTCCAGAATGGCCAGGAAGGTCACGATGACCTGCATCTTACCGTGCTTGCCGGAGGCCTTCAGGATGCCCCGGAAGCTGGTGCGGGGGTGCCGCATAAGTTCCTCCTCCACATAGGCCATCTTGTCCTCCAGGCTGACCTCTTCCTTCTCAATCGCCCCGAATTTGCTTCGGATCGGGTCGATCTTATCCTCGGTGCGGCGTAAGATTGCCTGAAATACTTCATTTAACCGGACCAGGGTCAGATCCCCCAGCAATTCGTCCAGATCTACGGGTGCCGTATAGGTGGCCACCTCCTTCGGGATATCCGCCTCCCGGTAGAGACTCCGCCCGGCCTCGTCCTGGCGTCCTTTTAGCTGCTCGGCCATGCATTTATAGAGCTTGTACTCCAGCAGGCGCTCCACCAGGTCGGCCCTCGGGTCAATTTCCTCGCCCTCCTCGTCCACCTCGGCGGGCAGAAGCATCTTCGCTTTGATCTCAAGCAGGGTTGCCGCCATCACAAGGAATTCGCTCATGATGTTCAGATCTTTTTTCTCCATGGCCCGGATATACTCCATATACTGGTCGGTGATGGTCACGATGGGGATATCATAGATATCGATTTTATTGCTTTCTATCAGATGCAGAAGAAGATCCAGAGGGCCTTCAAATGCAGGCAGTTTCACGGGAATGCCCATGTTATTCTCCCTTCAGACGGATCACCGACAGCTCCGCCGGGTTAAAAATCCGTATATTCACTGTATGCGTGCCCAGGCCCCGGCTGACCACCAGGTTCTTCCCGGCTTTCCTGAAATGCCCCGCGTCATACCGGGGAAATAATTTCGCCTGAGGCGTAATGAGCCCGCCGATGCCCGGAATTCGGATGATGCCGCCATGCAGATGGCCGGATACGGTCAGATCCGCGCCCCACCAGGCATAGCTGTCGAAATAGATGGGATTGTGAGCCAGCAGGATATTGAATCTGGCCGGATCGGGGCGTCCGATGGCTTTTTCCAGGTCCTCCTGATGGAAAATGGCTCTGCAGAACTTCTTATAATAAAACTCCGGCAGCTCGTAGCCGTAGATGTCCATGTTAAGGCCCTGGGCGGAAAAGGAGACTTTTTCATTTTCCAGAGGCTTCACACCGTATTCCTTAAGAGCCGCCGTGTATTCTGTATACATGCTTCCATAGAGCTCCGGGTGCAGGCGCATGCGGTACTCATGGTTGCCATTGCCGTAAAACACCGGAAGACCACTCTCCCGCAGGCGTCGTATGAGCTCCACCGCAGGCGTGAAATCCGCCCCCGGTCTGCCCACCAGCAGATCGCCCGCCACCAGTGCCGCGTCGGGCTTCTGGGCGAAAATTGCCTCCGCCAGCCGCTCATTTCCCGGGCCGTAGCAGAAGTTATGCAGATCCGCAAGCATAACAAAGACCGGCCCAGTGGAACCGGCCGGAAGCTTTGCAGTATTTACTTCGTATTCAAAAATTTTAAAATCAGACATGAGGATAGATTACCATATTTCCCCGGGAAATGCAATTACGCATTTTCCCGGAGATATCTCTCGTTCATCTTCGCCCGCAGCTCCTCGTACACCGCATGCTTTTCCGTATTTACGCTATACTCTTTGGATCCTGTACCCTCGCGGATCTTATCAAAGGCTTCGGCCACGTCAGCGTACTCGCCCATGGTGACAGCGGCTACCATCAGGGCACCGATAGCAGTACTCTCGGCGTTGTCCATGCGGATGACGGGCTTGCCGTAGATATCGGCCTGCATCTGGTTGAAGGCCTCGCACTTGGAGAGGCCGCCGTTGATGAGGATCTTGTGGAGGGGCACATACTTCTCAAAAGAAGCGATATTATTGCCAATCTCCATGCAGATCCCCTCCAGCAGGGCCTTCAGCATATCCTCTCTTGTAGTACCGAGAGTCAGACCTGCGAACTCTGCTGTGGCCTCGCTGTTCCAGTCCGGCGTGGATCGTCCCTGGAAATAAGGCAGCGCCATGCAGCCGTGGGAACCGGCCGGGATACCGTTCAGAATATCGTCCAGCTTGCCATAGAAATCTGTCTCCTCCCGGAAGAAATTGCGCTTACACCACTCCATGGCGGAGGTACAGGTCAGCATATTGGCCTCCAGGATATAATTGCCTGCTGCGGAAGAGGCATTGCATACTACGTCCCAGTCCAGATTCTCCGGCACTTCTTTACAGGTGGTCAGAAGGAAACCGCCCGTACCCAATGTCAGGGATACCTGGCCGTCCTTTACCACGCCCTGGCCCAGCATACCGCACTGCTG